>CAZEYJ010000269.1:0-9655 GCA_964516795.1 uncultured bacterium | reverse complement strand
CCCTTATCCGCGAGCTGCAACGGACAATATGCTAAGCTTCGTTCGTCGCCAAGGTCTCGACCTTGGCTTCCTCACGAATCTTGCATTTTGTCCATCTCGCTATCGCGTCTAAGGGAGGTTAGGGGACAAGTTGGGTTAATAACCCAACTTGTCCCCAAATTGGGATTTAGTTCACTTAGAGACTGTCGTTGAAATCAGGTTTCATCGACAATCTCTTAAACTTAACTATAGTCAATTAGCAACTGAGAGCGGCCCGCAGGCTTATTGAGCGCAGGATTGATATTAAGCTGCCTTCCCATTCTCTCGCCCAGTGCAGAGGACTCCTGACAATGGCCTCCGCAGCTTCTTGACGTCGACAGCCGCTGGTAAGCCATCGCCTTAGCTTCGGAGAGTTTTTTCTCGATCACCATGAGCGCGTTGGTCTCATCGCAGTCACAGTCTCTTTTAAGGGCTTGAACTTTGTTGCAATACCCTTTTGCCAACCCTGAAAAAAAGGAGTTTCTGGCCACCATCCCCTTAAGACCGCCTTCTTGCCTAGCCTGGTCCCACAATACCTCTAACTCTGCTTGCAAGACCCCTGCGACATACTCTGCTATCTCAACATTCACCTCATCGCCCAAAATTTCCAAATGGATAAATTCTGAAGAACGGTGATAAACGGCGGTGACAAAAAAAGTCTCCAAGATCCTTCCGATCGCCCGCATTTTCGCGTCTTCCCTTTTTTGTTTAAGGATCCGTTTTAAAATGAAGCGATCCCCTTCTAGTTCTCTGCTGAGATATTTTGACTCAATGTTGTGCTTGAGCAGCAACTGCCGCGATTTGATCATCGCCAGCTCAGCTTCATTCCGGTTTAGACTTGTGGAAAGGGCCATGAGCTTCTCCACCTTTCTTAAAATGTCGCTCTGCTTGTTGCCATAAAGATCCTGTCCCTCTTCCAAACACAGTGTCGCCCGCGACACCTCTTCTCCCCATCCCATCCGACGGCAAAAGTCCCTGAATTCATCTCCATGAGGATATGCCGCCTTGGGATAATCGATAAACGTCAGATAGTGGGCCAGTTCATGCCTGACCACCTGGCCTAATTGTCCTTGGCCGGCCAACATCAGGCTTTCATGAAACCCCAGTTCGAAAAAAGAAGGGTCGAAATAGCCCAACATCTTTTTATGATTGAAGACCACAATTCTAATTGGATAGGAAGCCCGTCCTCTCCGATCATAAAATCGGTCCCTTCCAACTTGAAGGCCAACCTCTTGGGACAAGACATTTTTAATTATCCGTTTGATCCCATCAATAAATTCTATGATTTTTCTTGAGTAAACAATCATTAAAAAATCCCCAAAATAAAAAACACCCTAATATTACAAACCTTGAACATTTTTTTACTAGCTGCTATATACCGAAATGAGCAAAAAAATAGTCCAAGGAGCCCTTATGTCCTGCAAAAACCTCGTTTTTTCAATATTAACTCTTGCATTGGCCCAAGCGGCTCCTTGCTCAGCCCTTTTTCTGCTCGACAGTGTCATGGACAAAGAAACCCAAAAGCAAACAGGGGTCATTAATCTCACGACAAACCAAAGGATCGCGTTGGAAAACTGGCTTAACCAAAACTTTGAGCTCAAGCAACCCCAAGAAGAAAAAGTCAAAGAATCTCAACTTTTCCTCTCCATCAACATCGATGCCGGGAGAAAACTTCAACTCTCCGACGGCTCCACATGGGAAGTCGCCCCGACCGACGTAGCCCAAGCCTCAGTTTGGATCACTCCATTTCCTATCCGGATCACCCAAAGCAGCGATCTCAATTACCCCTACCTCATCGTCAATAAGATCTCAGGAATTTCCATCAAAGTCCGTCCGGCAACCGCTGCAGACCAAACAGCTCCTCAAAGCAATCCTGCCGTCCCTTCTCCAGGCGCAACAGCGCCTCAAAGCAACCAAGGGGCTTCCCCCACAGGAACATCGCCTTCTCAAAACACTCCGTCCTCTCCTACAGGGATGTCTGCTCCGCAAGCCAATCCTCGGAGCAAAGCAGGCCCGCCGGCCCAAAGCGGTTACTGACCTTAAAGTTTACAGACAGTCTTCTAACCACCCAACTTGTCTCCTATCTTGCCCAAGGCGTTAAGCGAAATACATGAGGCATAAGACTCTCTATCTCGCAACGCGTCTAACAGAGGATAGGAAGCAAGTTGGGCTAATGCAGGCCGACCCCGCTCTGCTGTAAAAAAACCTGATCGAGAGTCTTGTGAGATTCGATGCAAACGATCCTGCCTTCGATCGGAACATCAATTTTCTGAAGCTTCCTGCAGTGCTCGACAACGCTTGCGACAAGTTCGATATGAGGAACCGGCCCCATCAACAACTTTCCCTTCTTAAAACTATTGTACCCATCTCCTCCGTGGTACATATAGTCCACCGTGGCGACGCGATAAAACGCCTTTCTGTCCAAAGCTACCCCCTGGACCTCAACAGAAACAACCCGCTTTCCCGGAGCTTGACCAGGATCAAACACATAGCGGATCCCTGAAATATGGGGAAACCGGCCAGATCCTCCGTGCAAACTCAAAAGCCCATTTTCCAAAGCCTCTAGAATCTCCTCTCCTGCAATCTCGACCATATAGCACATGTTACAGAAAGGAAGTTCAGAAAGAATATCCCTTAAGGTCAATACGGAACCTAGCTCATAGACCCTGTCGCCGCGGAGGATGCCGCCATTGATGATCGCCAAGTCGGCATTGCATGAAAGCCGCAGCGCATCGGCGACCAAATTCCCCATCGTCGATTCTTGGCTGCGGACCTTATCTGTCGAGCTATCGAGAGAACCGGCGACAATGGCTATCGGGTCCTCGATTTGCGCATCGAAGAGCGCTTCATAACCTTGAATACGCGCTAAAATGCCTGCATCCTGAGGGATCCGGTGATTTGCAATCATTTCCCAAGAAGGAAACACGTTAACAGAAGCGGTTTCCAGATCCTGCTCTATCACAAGGTTGACCTTAGAAAGAAAATGAGCATTTTTCCCCGTTTTATGAACAAACGTCTTTCCATTGTACCAAGTGAACAGTTCATCATCGTGCCCTCCCAGAATGACATCGATCCCCGGAACTTCTATTGCCAGCTGCCTATCCTCCTCCATTAAAAGATGGGTCAATGCCACCACAATGTCCGCTCCTTGCGCTTTGAGCTGATCGACCATCTGTTTTGCCGTGAGAGCAACCGGCGTAAAACAGACTTTGCGATTCGTAGAGGAAATCAAAGGAGCCTCGACTGTGATCAAACCAAAAAAGCCTACTTTGATCCCGTCGACATCGATAATTTCAGTTTGCTTCGGTCCGGTAAAATACTGGCAATCGGTATCAAACGCATTGGCAGCCAGCCAACAGAACTTCGACTCAGACATCCGTTCCCTGAGAACCTCAGGGCCAAAATCAAACTCATGATTGCCCAAAACAACAAGATCGACCCCCAATGCATCCATCATCTCGATCCGGTGCTTTCCCTTATCTAAAGTTGAAAAGAGCGATGGAAAAAGAAAATCTCCGTTGACGACGGTGATATGATGTTCCGTCTTTTTCCTTTCCCTTTGCAAAAGGGTAGATACCCCGGCAGTCCCTCCCCTTCCCTCTGCATCAGGGCAAATCCCATAAACGTCATTAAATGATAAGATCGTCAATTGAGCTACCCTCGTACCCAACCTCAAAGATTCTTGAGGGTGGACACTAGTTTCTGCACAAAGAAAAGTCCCCATCACATTGGAGAATAAAAACCAAAGTTGAAATGGAAAGCAAATCAAACGGACTAGTTTTCCATGACAAAAGTTCTTGGTGTCATCTTTAACGAGAAAGCTCCCGCGGTTGAGCGATCGTAAATGCCGCTGTATGAATTCAATACAGCTAAATTTACGATCGCTCAATCCCTGGGCTTTGACGCAAAAATAACTGCAAAAACTTTTGTCATGGAACACTGGCACAGTTTCTTCCTAAGTAAATAATCTATCAAAAAAGATAAGTTGAACTTCTCCTCAATGTCAAGAGAGATTGAGGCCGATGCAAAGGTCTCAAGTTGACTTGAACGCCCATAGAGCGTATATTCGAAGTGGTTCAATCAAGAGAAAGATTATGGCCCCTCAATTCACAGATTCGATGCGAGATGCTCTAGAACAGGCGTTTGCCTACGCCCAAGAAAAACATCATACTGAAGTCGGAGAAAACCACCTCCTCTTTGCCTTGCTGCAAGACCCCCAAGGATACTTCAGCACTTTGGCCACCTCTTTGAACCTCAATCCGGGCGCGCTCCTGAAACAAGTCGAACAAACGCTTGCCAGGGCCGCCGTATTTGAAGAATCTTCCCAGCCTCCGGCACTCTCTGTCGATCTGCACAGCCGGATCGCAGAAGCCCAAGCGATCGCCAAGAAATGGGGAGACACTTACCTGAGCACCGACCACTTTTTCTACGCCTTTTGGCAATCTGCCAAAGAACCCTTCGCCAGTTGGAAAAAAACATCCCCCTTCAAACTTGGCGAAGTGGAAAAACAGATCAAACAAATGCGAGGAACAACACGTATGGACTCTCCAACAGCAGAAGCGAGCATTCAAGCCTTAAATAAATACTGCCGCAACCTCACATCGCTGGCCAAAGAGGGAAAACTCGACCCGGTCATCGGACGCGACGATGAGATCAGAAGGACAATGCAAGTGTTGAGCCGCCGCACCAAGAACAACCCCCTCCTCATTGGAGAGCCCGGCGTCGGCAAAACAGCTATCGCAGAAGGCCTTGCCCTCCGGATCGTGCAAGGAGACGTCCCCGACTCCCTCAAAGGCAAAGAACTTTTTGTCCTCGACATGGGAACATTGATCGCAGGAACAAAATACCGCGGAGAATTTGAAGAACGGCTCAAAGGAATCCTTAAAGAGATCGAAGAAAATTCCGGCAAAACCCTTCTCTTTATCGACGAAGTCCACACCCTTGTCGGCGCAGGAGCTTCCGAAGGGGCGATGGACGCCGCCAACCTCCTTAAACCGGCCCTTGCGCGCGGAACCCTCCATTGCATCGGGGCCACCACGCTCAATGAGTACAAAAAATATATCGAAAAAGACGCCGCCCTCGAGCGCCGTTTCCAAACTGTCTTTGTCCAAGAGCCCTCCGTCGAAGACACGATCGGGATCCTGCGCGGGTTGCGCGAGCGCTATGAGATCTTCCACGGCGTCCACATCACCGAAGGAGCGCTGCACGCCGCCGTCCTCCTCTCCAACCGCTACATCACCGACCGGCGCCTTCCCGATAAAGCGATCGACTTGATCGACGAAGCGGCTAGCATGATCCGGATGCAGATCGGCAGCCTTCCCCTCCCTATCGACATCAAGGAAAGGGAACTCTCCAGCATGATCGTCAAGCAAGAAGCCCTTAAGCGGGAAGACACTCCCCACGCAACGGCAGAAGCGCAAAAGCTCGAAGCCCAAATTGCAAAAGCCAAAGAAGAGCTTAGCCATCTGCGCGGACAATGGGACCAAGAAAAAAAATTGATCCAATCCCTGAAAGAGAAAAAAAACGCCCTAGAAAACCTCCGCTTCCAAGAAGAAGAAGCGGAACGCGCTGCCGACTACAACAAAGTCGCCGAGCTCCGCTACAACGCCATCCCCAAAATGAAAAAAGAACTTGAGGAAGCCCAAAAAACCCTCAACGAAAAACCCCACCGCCTGCTCCAAGAAGAAGTCGACGAGCCCCTCATCGCCCAAATTGTGGCCAAATGGACCGGGATCCCCGTCAATAAAATGCTCAAAGGAGAAGCGGAAAGGCTCCTGCATCTCGAAACCATTTTAGGAGAACGCGTCGTTGGCCAGCCTTTTGCAATCCAAGCCGTCAGCGAAGCGATCCGCCGCTCTCGCGCAGGGCTCAACGACCCTTCGCGCCCTGTCGGCGTCTTCCTCTTCATCGGCCCCACAGGCGTGGGAAAAACGGAGCTTGCCAAAGCCCTTGCCGACCAACTCTTCAACCAAGAAGAGGCGATCATCCGCCTCGACATGTCGGAATACATGGAAAAGCACAGCGTCGCCAAACTGATCGGCTCGCCTCCCGGCTACGTCGGCTATGAAGAAGGGGGCCAGCTCACCGAAGCGATCCGCCGCAGGCCCTACGCAGTCGTCTTATTCGATGAAATAGAAAAAGCGCACCACGACGTCTTCAACATCCTCCTTCAAATCTTCGACGACGGACGGATCACCGACAGCAAAGGAAGGACCGTCAACTGCAAAAATGCCCTGTTCATCATGACCTCGAACCTCGGATCGGAACAGCTGCTCGAAAAAATCCGCTCCCATACCCCCGAGTGGACAAAAGAGGCCGTCTATAGCATCGTCGAACCGATCCTCAAAGCCCATTTCCGCCCCGAGTTCCTCAACCGCCTCGACGACATCCTCCCCTTCCTCCCCCTCCAAGAGCACGACATGGAGAAAATCGTCCTGATCCAGCTCAACAAAGTCGCCCAGAGACTGATGGAAAGAAGCATCCGCCTCGAATGGGAGAAAAAAGTCCTCGCCTACCTGGCCCAAAAAGGGTACGATCCCTTCTATGGCGCCCGTCCTCTAAAACGACTAATCCAGCAAGAGGTCGTCAACCTCCTCTCAACCGCCCTTCTCAAAGGCCTGATTAAAAATGAGCAGCAGATCGTTTTAATCCTCGAGAAAAATCAGCAAGGGGAAGAAGCTATTTCATTCAAACTCAACGGAAAGACCAAATGACCCGATTCAAACAGCTCTCCCTCCGCTTAGGTCTGCTCATTGGAACCGTGATAGGGCTCTATTACTTCGCAGAAAGCCAAACCCAAGGCTTCCGCTACTATCACCTCATCTCCAACCTTCCGAATGAGCCCCGCTGGGAAGTCCCCCCTCTTCCCGATCAGGAGATGGCGCGGATCAACGAACTGCTCAAGCAGCCTTTCACCTTCTTAGGAGCAGGAGGCTGGTGCTACGCCTTCATCGGGCAAGATCAAAAAACCGTCATCAAATTCTTCAAGCACAGCCACCTCTACCCCAAAAATATCCTGCGCGACTTTTCCTTCTGCAAACTCCTCTCAAAAAGCCCCCCCGATAACTATAAGCCCTACTATTTCCACCCCTTTAACTTCATCAGCTGCACCCTCCTTTACTCCAGGATCAAAGAACTCTCCGGAATCCAGTACCTCCACTTGAACAAGACCCAAGGGCTCCACCCGACAGCCACCCTCTACGACAACCTTGGCATCCGTTATACCATCGATCTGAACGAAACAGAGTTCGTCGTCCAAGAAAAAGCAGAACTCATCTTCCCCCACATCCATAAGCTCGCGAAAAAAAATAACATGATTGGAGCCCAGGCAGCGATCGACAACATGCTCGCATGCATCCTCACCATCTATCAGCAAGGGATCAGAGACGCAGACCACGCCCTGCGCAACAACTTCGGCTTCATCGGCGAGCGCGCCGTCACGATCGACCTCAGCTCCTGGGTCCCCGATGAATCGATCAAACTCCCTGGCAACTACAAAAAAGAACTCGTCGTCAAAACAAGACGCCTGAGCCGATGGCTCAACAAATACCACCCGAAACTCTACGACTACCTAGAAAACCGACTTAGCGACATCATCGAAAACACACCACTCAACTATGACAATGACCGCAATCTCCTCCATCAACAACCTCCCCAACGAAATCCTATTTGAAATTTTTACCTATGCCACACAAGACTCGACTAAAAACCTATGTACAATTCGGGAAGTCTGCCAAAAATGGAAAGATCTGATAGGCAACCCTTCGGCAGCTCGAGACAGAGGGCTTTTAACATCCTATTTATGCCGCATTGAATCCCGCCTTCCCTCGCTTAGGACCTCCATGGCGCGCATCAAAGACTCCTGCCAATCCATGTATGCGTCAGCGCAAAAAGCCGCCCTTTTCAAAGAACTTCAAACACGCTTGAAGCCCGAACTCTCCCCCTCCTTTTCTCAACCCACTGTTCCCCTCTGTTTTTTGCCCTTTGAAAAGCTAACGGAGATCTTTCGCCTAAACGGCGTTCCCCTTCCTGTCCTCGATCCCGAAGCCCCTTGCCTGAAAATTCTGCCCAAAGACTACCTCGAAATGCACAAGCAAATGCAAAAAGCGCTCGATAACGCCCTCGAGACCCTATGGCCCCGCATTTACGAACAGCTCCGGCAAGAAGAAATCCCTCAACCCACTTCGGCCAAAGACATCCGCCATTGGCTCAATCATCCTAACAATCAGGGGCTGATCAGCCAAGTGGCCGAATTAGAACTCTCCGGCCTTCAATTAAAAGTCCTCCCTCCCGAAATTGGGAAATTCACCCAGATTTTAAGGCTCAACCTTTCTGACAACCAACTCCTTAGCCTTCCCACCGAAATCTTTAATCTCACTAAGCTCACCCGCCTTTATCTTTATAACAACCGGCTGACCAGCCTCCCCCCTGAAATCGGCAACCTGACCCAACTGATCGACTTTCGGGCTACCCAAAACCACCTCCAAACTCTTCCGGCCGAGATCGGAAAACTCGTTCAACTCCAATACCTCCACCTGCAAACCAACCAGATTGACAAACTGCCATCAGAAATTATCAACCTCACCCAGCTCAAAGAACTTAGCCTTGATCATAACGACCTCAGCGCTATTCCTGCAGAAGTCTGCAACCTGCCCAACCTTCTCCACCTCCACGTCCAACATAATCAACTGACCAGCCTCCCACCGGAAATTGAAAACCTAAACCACCTTGAAGGGCTTTGCCTCAACCACAACCAGCTCGTCGGCTTCCCCACGGAAATCGAAAACCTCACTCAACTCAAAACCCTTCAATTGGCCGGCTGCCAAATAGAACACCTTCCCCCAAAAATCGGCAATTTTATCCACCTCAACCATCTCGACCTCGATGAAAACGACCTCACCGGCCTTCCCACAGAGATCGGCAACCTCGTGGAACTGCGCTCGCTTCAGCTCAACCACAACCAACTCGTCAGCCTCCCTTCAAAAATCAACAACCTGACAACACTCCAAGATCTTCAGCTCGATGGCAATAGCCTCATCTTTCTCATGAATAAAAATTTTGATGAGTTGACAGACGACATCTCCCATTCCCCCTCCCGAATCAAGAACCGTTATCAAGCATGTGCAACACACCCGTGCCATACACCGCTTGCCGCCCTTTGCCAAGCGATCCACAACGAAACGAGCGATCAAGAGATCTATCGCCACATCCTCCTCTTGCCTAAACCAGCTCAACACATCCTATTTGCCTCCCAAGAAGAATGCCCGCCGATCAATAAACAGCTCCTCACCAATGCGCTGATCGAATTGCTAAGAACACATAAATCAAACCTATCAAAGGAACAAAGAAAATCGATCATCTCAAGCCTTGAGGCCACCCCCGTCAACGGCTACGTTTTTAGATCAGCATCCGTCCTTGCCCACGCCAATATCATCCGATGGATCGAGTGCATGGAATTAGCTCTGGCATATAATTAAATATTTCAACCCTCCTTAACTGCAATTTTCACTCAACCTAATTCACTGAAAATAAATGAATTAAGAATAAACAACGAAAAATGCTACCGCAAATAGCATTTTTCAATGTAAAATGAGATATATGACATCAAAACCACACTACATCCCACGTATTCTCAACC
>CAZEYJ010000268.1:0-12976 GCA_964516795.1 uncultured bacterium | reverse complement strand
CCGGCGCACGATCCCAACGACTATGAAATGGGGCTTTCCCATCAGCTGCCTCTCATCAACATCATGACCCCCGACGGGAAAATCAATGAGAACGGAGGCCGGTTCGCCGGGATGGCGATGCAAGAGGCCCGCGCTGCCGTTGTTGAAGCGATGCAAGAGCTCAAACTCATCGAAAAGATCGAACCCCATCGCAACCGGGTCGGCGTTTCTTATCGATCCAAAGCTGTGATCGAGCCTTACCTCTCAAAGCAGTGGTTTGTCAAGATGAGCGGCTTTAAAGACCAATTGCGCAAGGTCGTCGAAGACAAACGGGTGAAGCTGATCCCTTCCAACTGGGAAAACACCTATTTCCATTGGATCGACAACCTCCGCGACTGGTGCATCTCCCGCCAGCTCTGGTGGGGCCACAGGATCCCTATCTGGTATCGAAAAGATAATCCAGATCAGATGATCTGCTACGAAGGCGAAGGCTTGCCCCCTGAAGTGGAAGCAAACCCACAAGCTTGGGAACAAGATGAAGATGTCCTCGATACCTGGTTCTCCTCTTCCCTTTGGCCCTTTAGCATCTTGGGATGGCCGGATAACACCCCCGACCTGAAGAAGTTTTATCCTAATTCGACCCTCATCACAGGGCACGATATCCTCTTTTTCTGGGTAGCCAGGATGATCCTGATGGGCGAATCGATGCTGAACTCTCCCCCTTTCCCCGAGACCTTCTTGCACGGCCTCATCTACGGCAAATCCTACTGGCGCCACAACAAAGACGGCTCGATCGCCTACGCAACTGCCCAAGAGCGCCTCGCATTCGACCTCGGCCAGCCTATCCCGGAAAATATCCATTCGAAATGGGAAAAGATGTCCAAGTCAAAGGGCAATATCATCGACCCTCTGGAGATCATCGACACCTATGGCACGGACGCAATGCGCATGTGCCTATGCGCCAGCGCAACCCATGCAAGGCAGATCGACCTCGACCGGCGCCGCTTTGAAGAGTTTAAGAATTTTATCAACAAGATCTGGAACGGCGCGCGCTTCGTCTTCATGAACATCGACTCGCTCTCTGCTGAAGAATTTGCCAAAGGGATCGATCTCGATGCCCTTCCCCTCGAAGACAAGTGGATCCTCTCCCTTCTCAATAAAAACATCCAAGAGGTCAACCAACACTTGACCGATTACGCCTTTGACCGCGCGGCAACAACAGCCTACGACTTCTTCTGGAAAGAGTTTTGCGCCTATTACGTCGAGCTGGTCAAACCGGTCCTTTTCGGCAAGGCGGGCACTCCCGATGAGAAAGCAACGAAGCAAAAGATCCTTAGCATCGTTCTCTGCAGTACAATGCGCCTCATGCACCCGATGGCCCCCTTCATCACCGAAGAGCTCTTCCAGATGCTAAAACTCAAGCTAAGCTCTGCACAGACGAATCATCCCGACCCTTACACCGCAGAGGCCCTCAAGGCCCTCTCTGCCCCGGCGTGCATCGTTTCAACCTACCCCCAAGTGGTCCGCAAGCAGGACATCAACCCTGAGATCGAGGCGACCTTCGCCTTTATCGATCAGATCGTCTATGCGGTGCGCAATATCCGCGCCGAGATGCAGCTTCCTCCCAACATCTCGACCGACCTGCTGATCTATGCCCCTAAAAACGATACAGAGCGGCAGACCGTCGAGAAAAACCTCGCGATGATCAAAGCCCTCGTCCGGATCAACACGATCGCTATTTCTGAACAGGAGCAAACACCCCAGTTCAGCGCGAGTGCGATTGTCGGCAATTTAAAACTGATCATCCCCCTTCCTCAAGAACTGCGGGAAAAAGAAAAACTCCGCCTCCGCAAAGAAGAGGAAAAGCTGATCAACCAGCAAAACACCATGCGCCAGCAGCTTGCCAATGCCGATTTCGTCGCCAAAGCCCCTGCGGCACTCGTCGAAAAGCTCAAAACGAACCTCGCCCAATCGGAAAAAGAACTTGCCGAAGTGATCAAAAAGCTAGGGACTATCGTCAATGATACCGAAACAACCTGAAAAATCGGGAATTCGGCAAGAAGGCTCTTCAATATGTTGATCTGATCCGAAGGGACAGTGTTGATAGACACGGCCCGAGGATCAGATCAACATATTGAAGAAAAGTCGGCGCAGCCGAAAACCGATTCTTCAGGTTGTTTCGGTATAAAAGCTTCCTCGATTTTGGAGATTATTTTGGCCGATCTTTTCTTTTTTTTGCTGGGGTAGTATACATAGCAAAAACAAGGAAAAATCGGCTCAAAAGAACCCCAAAATCGGCAGAAACTTTAATTGACGACAATCCCAAGGAGACCTCTTATGAAAATGCGTACAGCACTCTGCACCCTCCTCTATTCGACGCTCCTCTTTGCCTCAGGCTTAAATGCCGCCGCAGAAAGGCCGGCGCAGGACAGCGCACGAGAAAAACTCTTGCTCCTCATGTCGGGAGAGTGGGTCTCCCGCGGGATCTATGTGGCCTCGAAGCTCAATATCGCCGACCACTTGCAAGAAGGCCCCAAATCGGTCGAAACCTTAGCGCAAGCGACCCAAACGAATCCCGACAGCCTCTACCGCTTGCTCCATCTGCTTGCCGGCTTCGAGGTCTTTGAAGAGGTTTCCCCTCGCGTCTTCGCCAATACCCAAACGAGCTCTCTGCTCGCAAAAGCCCATCCCGACACACTCCACGCCCTCTCCGTTTTCTACGGAGAAGATATCCATCAATCATGGGATGAGCTCCTCCCCTCTGTGCAAACGGGAACCCCCGCTTTTGAAATCAAACACCATCAGCCCGTCTTCACCTATTTTAAAGAAAACCCGCTGCGCGGCGCCCTCTTTCAGCAGTCGATGAAAGAAAAGTCGATGGCCGTCATCAAATCCGCCATCGCTTCCTATGATTTCAGCCGGTTCAAATCGGTCTACGACATCGGAGGCGGCTACGGCCAGTTCATGCAGGCCCTGTTGCACAAACACCCCCACTTAATTGGCATGCTCTTTGAGCTGCCCGAAGTGGTCGAGACGATCCAAAAGCGCTCCGATTTCAAAGAGAGCAAAAACCTAAAAGTGACGTCAGGAGATTTCTTCTCCTCCATCCCCCAAGGCGCTGACGCCTATGTCCTAAAATCGGTCTTGCACGATTGGAACGATGAGCAATGTGAACAGATCCTTAAAAATTGCCGCCAGGCGATGAATCCCTCAAGCCGCCTTCTGATCATCGAAGTCGTCCTGCAGCCCGGCAACTTGTCTCTCTACGCCAACTGCATGGACCTCTTGATGATGGCGATCACCGGAGGCAAGGAACGGACGCTGGAATCATTCCGGCAGATGCTTCACCGCTCCGGACTTGTCTTAGAGAACGTCTATCCGACATCGACAGAATTTTCCATCCTCGAAGCCAAAGCGCTGTGAACCCGACTTGCCCCCTAATCTTGCTCAAGACATTGTAATTATCTGAAAGACTGAGTCCATTACATAACGGTCTCAGACTATGTTATTTTTTCGATATACCACCTCATTTCCAAGCTATCTCGAATCAATTAAAAAAAATAATGCATACAAAAGCATTTTAATAGAAATATTATTTTACTAAAATATGAAATTAAGCTAAAATTAACATGCAAAAACAAAAAATAATTAACATTATTCAACTTAAAAGTTTAACTAATTTTCAAAAAAAATAAGAGGTTTGTATGAGCCATCATTCTCCAATATCCCGAAGATCTACACCCCCTAGTTTCTATTCTGCAGAAGAATGGAAAATAGAAGAAAAAAAAGAAGATAGAACAAGAAACACAGATCACGGCATGCCGCCCTCTTTAAAACGAACTAGAGAAACCTTTGAAAGAGGTATAAGCTCACATCCTGCTTCCCACAGCGACGCAAAAAGCTCCTATACGCGAAGCTCATACAGCTCGAGTTCGCATAGCTCTTCTTCATCTAGCAGTCGGGACGCTGGTACGCATAAGAGTTCTGCGGACCGATTTTCATCCCATCACAGCAGTCAACGGGATAGATCGGAAGGGAAATGGAAGAAAGAAGATAGAACAAAAGACTTGTCACCTGCTCGGGTACGGACAGCTTCTTCGTTTCAGGAGAGAGAGCGTACGATGTCGCCACCTTTAAAACGAACAAAGCAAGCCTTTGAAAGAGGCATCAGCTCAACTGTTACTCCTAAAAGCAGCACAAGAAGCTCCTATGCACCAAGTTCCTCCGGGCTGAGTTCCCACAGTTCTTCTTCATCTAGCAGCCGAGACGCCGGGACGCATAGAAGTTCTGCAGATCGACATGCATCCAGCAGACAGCGTGACGAAATAGAACGCTCTTCTCAATCAGCGCTTAGAGACATCAAAACAAGCGTCAAAGACTTGCTAGACACTAAAAAAAGACCATTAAGCATTGATGAAGACTGCCGTTTATGCGATCAAATCAAAGATCGACATATTAGCTTTGATCAAGCGGTTCGTTTGGCCAGTAAACATAGAGTCACGCCATTTACCATCAATGCTATTTTGAGCAAACAAGATCCCAAAGCACACGATGTTTGGTTGTTTAAAAAAGAGCTTTTTAAGCAACTGCCAACTACCCACCAAACATCCCACAACATTAATGCCTTTATCAAACAAGCTGCTTTGCATGATGACTTTGAAGCAGCAAAAGGAGCATTTGAAAATGCGATTGCTTCCTACCTAGCTGATAGCGTGACTTATAATACCTATATTGAAATCGCAGGAACGAGTGGTCATTTTGCTCAAGCTAAAACAGCTTTTAATATTGTGGCTGCTTCCCGCCTAGCTACTAGCGTGACGTATTCTAACTACATCATTGCCGCTGGAAAGAATGGTCAGTTTCCTGAAGCTACAAGAGCATTTGAAGCCGCGATTGCTGCCGGCAAAGCTGATAAATGGGTCTATACTAGCTATATTGATGCCGCAGGAAAGAATGCTCAGCTTGCTCAAGCTAAAAAAGCATTTGAAGCTGCAGTAGCTGCCGGCCAAGCTGATAGCTATGTATATACTAGCTATATCAATGCCACAGGAAAGAATCATCAGTTTCCCGAAGCTAAAAGAGCATTTTATGCTGCGGTTGCTGCCGGCCAAGCTGATTACGCGACGCATAATAGCTATATCGATGCCGCAGGAAAGAATGGTGAGTTTGCTGAAGCTCAAAAAACATTTGAATCTGCAGTTGCTGCCGGCATAGCTAATGCCGTGACGTATAATAGCTATATCAATGTCGCAGGAAAAAATGGCGAGTTTGCTGAAGCAAAAAGAGCATTTAATGCTGCTGTTGCTGCTGGCGAAGCTAATAACAGGACGTATAATAGCTATATCGACGCCGCAGGAAATAATGATCAGTTTGATGAAGCTAAAAAAGCTTTTGAAGCTGCGGTTGCTTCTCACCAAGCTAATTCCGTGACTTATGCTACCTATATCAATGTCGCAGGAAAGAATCATCAGTTTGGTGAAGCTAAAAAAGCTTTTGAAGCTGCGGTTGCCAACCGTCAAACGGATAGCGCGTTGTATACTAGCTATATCGATGCCGCAGGAAAAAATGATCAGTTTGCTGAAGCTAAAAAAGCTTTTGAAGCTGCTGTGGCTGCCGGCAAAGCCGATGTCAAGACGTATAATAGCTATATCGGTGCTGCCGGAAAGAATGGCCAGGTTGCTGAGGCTAAATCAGCATTTAAAACTGCAGTAGATAATAAAATTGCAGATCAAATCACATCTATGTGTTATCTCGACTGCCTTGTCAAAACCGGCCAAAAAGCTGAAGCAGATCATATTTACCGGAAATTAAAGCTTTCCCTTAAATGCACAGTTCAGGATGGCGTGCAGATGGTCGACTTACACTATTATTCGCATGGCGCAGGCTACCTGGCTTTAAAGGAGTTCATTTCAAACCCTTCCTGCCCGGATAGATTCACCCTAATTCCCGGAAGAGGGTCTAAGGAAGAAGGAAATCATCTTGCGTTTAGAAGCTATTTAATCGAGATGATCGACACACATCTGCCAGAATGGAGATGTAAGACCGATCCGAAAAATGAAGGCGTAATCCTCATGGAAAAAAGGAAATAGGGGTTTTTACTGTGCCTTAGGGGACGTCCTCAACATGAGATTTCGTCCCCCTATTCTCCTCTGAGCCCACCTTGTCCCCTATCCTTCCTTAGATGTGTTGCAAGATAGAGAAGATCCAAAATCCTATCATAGGTTTCGTCTATGGTCTTGAATGAGGCATGATCTATCTGAATCTTTTGACAAAAAAAATCTAAAATGGTTTCTTAAGTCTATCTCAATAAAAAATTTCAGTCTGTTTTTTTAGCTCTTCTGAAATAAAATTCGGTCAAAATTTCAAGGCGAACCGAGCCGTTTTATTGATATGGATTCCTGAGAGTCTATCGTTAAAATCAGATTTCTCTCTAATTTTTGGAGGCCCACCATGAAAAAGCTTAATGGAATGCTCTCTTCCCTCGTCTTATTGACAGCAACCCAATCTCTTGTTGCAGAACAAACCCAGCCGAGTCGTTTAGAAGAGTCGGTAACTCAGCCTTCTAAGATGATCACGCCGACGGTGGCTCCCCAGGGAAAGGGAGGGATCCATGGAATTTTTTCAGCAGATTTTATCTGGTGGAAAACGCATATCGAAGGGATGGAATATGTCACCACAGGGATGAACGACGCAGGAGGAAACGTCCCCCATTACACGAATGTATCAAAGGGAAATATCCACCAAGCCGATTTTGATTTCAAGCCGGGTTTTAAATTAGGACTGGGGATTGATTTTGCCCATGACGGATGGGATTTAATGGCGGAGTATACTTGGTTGCAAGGAGGCGAAAACGAGAATTCCTTTACCTCAAAACCGGGAAAAGGGGCGGCAACAACCCTGAGCGTCGTCGATCCTCGAGGAGAAGTGGCAATCATGTCGGTCCAGAGCGGCTCTTCCAAATGGGAACAGCATTTTAACGTAGTCGATCTCATGCTGGAAAGAAACTTCTTCGTAAGCCGTTATTTAACATTAAAACCTTCAATCGGTCTTAAAACAGCATGGATTGAAGAAGAATTTAAAATGCATTTTAAATCTTCAAGCGTTCAATTTTTGTCGAACGGTGTCAGTTCAGCTGAACAACTCAGAAACCAGCACATGTGGGGACTTGGGCCAAGGATCGGTCTAGACAGCGTATGGCATTTTTGCAAGCATTGGGGAGTTTACGGCAATCTTGAAATGACGGGATTGTGGAGTAATTTTCATACGCGAGCTAAAACGAAAACTGTCGCTAATGTCCTTCCGGCAGGAAATCCCGTTGTCACAACAACTAACCTTAACACACGAGAATCCGTCCAAAAGATTATGCCGGTCCTTGAAGGAGGGATCGGTTTGACCTACATGACTTGGTACCACAATGATCATTGCATGTTCCAAATCCAAGCTGGCTGGGAAACTCAAGTTTGGCTGGATTTCAATCATTTCGTAGAGACAACCAAAGGGGGAAATTTATCCCTTCAAGGGTTGACTTTACAAGTGTTATTTGCCTTCTAAGGGAACTCCGCGGAAAAGCGAAAAATTTTCCATCGAACGACAAGATCGACGGGGTATCGGAAAATGATTTCACTTTAGCGGCCAAATGCGATCTCATCCGCTCCTGAGAAACTTTGTGAAACCGGTCTATAAAGAACCGGTTTCACAAAGCATTTTTTTAAACACCAGCAGCATTGCGCCAAAAATCCTGAGACCGCTGCGCAATGATCCCCTGGCCTTCGTGCTGAGCGATGTCATTTAAAATCTGATAGAAGGCTTGCGCTGGCCGTTCAAACCCGAGAGTTCTCATCGAAGTCAATATGCGCGTTATCCGCAAATAATTATGGTTTCCCGGAGTCATCCAAACCCTTTGACGCTCTGCCGCATTAGGAGCGCGGGAGATCTGCATCGTTGATTGGTCCAGCCGTAGACCGTAAAAACTCAACATCCGCTGAAAAGATGCAAGAAGATGGTCGCGCAAAGTCGGCTCATTGCGGAAAGCCTGAACGATCGCCTCATTGAGGAGAGGGGCTTGCGGATTAAACTGGCTCCGCTCGCGCAGAGGAAAAAGCCACTGGATATAATTGTGGCTATTCTCAAGCTGCACATCATTCCAGTTCCTAATCTGAGCCCATGTCCTTTGCTGGTCATCAACGCCTAGACCTCGATAAAACTGAAGGAACTGCGCATCCCGCGATCCTGGGGCAACCGGGTTCAGACCGGCACCGGCCGCTTCCAATCCAGGAGCTTCACTAACGACCTGATCGATAGCGCGGCGAAAGATGCTACCTTCGGCGAGAATATCAGTATGCGCTGCAATGCTGGGAACGGGAACGTTTTCCCATCCCTCAAATTGCACTGTATTACTAATGACCCGCTCTGCCCACCTCTCGATCTGCGCAGCTTCCGGATACTCTGCTGCGGCCATCTGAACCATTCTATTGTGGACTTGTTCCAGGACATCACGATGGGCATCTCTCAATGCACCAAATGAAATACCAAGGTGTAGCCTGGCTTGTTGAATTTCGCTCTCTCCTGCGATCCATAGCTTAAGGTCGGTCAAATGCAGCACATCTCGAAAAGCTGTCAAGGAGTTTGGAGTATGGACAAACATATCTACATCGAACATGTTGTCATTGAGCAAAAGAAAAAGATCCCGTCTTAATTGTTGTCTTTCCTCGGCGATTTGTCCTTGATCTTGCCGAGCTTGATGGTCAAGTCTCCCAGCGAGATCTTCAACAGCTCGGACAAAGACACTGTTGTGATCGAGGATATTCATCTGCTCAGTAATGCTGGCGACAGGCGCGGCTTCCCCCTCAATCCTGTCCTGGCCTCGGATCACACGTTTTGCCCAGTTTGGAATTGGCTCAAACTGAGGATTTGCTTCTCTTGCCAATTGCTCCATGGCCATCTCTATTCTTCCCTGAACGATCCTATCATAACCTTCAAAAATCTTGACGAGCCGCTGTCTCATCCCCTGCCGCGCTTCTGAACCTTCTACGTGAAAAGCTTCAGGGGCATTTTGGATCACTCTAAAAGCAAATTGCAGTGTTTCCAACCTGAATCTAAGGTCTTCACCGTTCCCTTGAAGGATGCGAGGCTCCAAAATAATCTGTGGCTCGGGCTGTTGAACAGGATTCTGTGGGATATTGACAGACGGAACAAAATCGTTAGGTTGGCTATTAACAGGCCTAGGCTGTTGAACAAAATTCTGCGGGATGTTGGCAGGCGGAACAAAACCACTAGGTTGACGATTAACAGGCCTAGACTGTTGAACAAAATTCTGCGGGATATTGGCTGACGGAACAGAACCATTGGGCTGGCTGTTGGGCGATGTTATCGCGCCACCTTCTGAAGAAAACCACCTGGAGATCCACTCTAGTGCCCTTCTAAACAGATTGCGTATTTGATCAATGATCCAACATTCACTCTCAGATTCCGTATGGACGGCCGCTGGATTGGCTGGAACCATTGTTGAGCCTGTACTGCCAACACCTGTTGAAGCAGTGGCATGGCTTAACATAGCCGACTGGGTATTGGCTGCGTGGGAAGAAACCAACTGTTGTCTGACTTCTGTTATTGGCATATCAAATCCCTCTTAAAAAAAGGGGTATAATAGCCAAAAAAGAGGTTAAAAGCAATTTAAAACCCCTCTTGAAAATGGCCGCAAAAAAAATCACATTAAGTCATTGAGCAAGAATGGTTTGCACCTAAATAACCTATAGAATTGATTTGGCTGCGGCAAGGGCGGCATCCATATGAGGAAAGAGGCGTTCCTCGCCGATAAGGCGGGTCAGACCGAAGGCTTTCAGGTCTTTTTTCGCCCGGCCATGAACTCCGGAGAGCATAAGGATTGTTTTGCTTTGATGGCATCTTTGGTGAAACTCTTTGAGGGCATGCATCCCGGAAGCATCGATAAAGGGGACTTGCCGCATCCGGAGGATGAAGATTTTAGGGGGCTTTTCCAAGTTGGTCAAAAGATCCCTGAGCATATCCGCTGCGCCGAAGAAGAATGGGCCTTGGATCTCATAGACTTCAACACCGACAGGGATCTGTTTGTTGGCGATCGAATCAGGGTCCCCTTTTTCCGGAAATTCCGACTTGGGCTCTTCAAAAAGCGTGGTCAGTGGAATAATTTTCGAACATTCGCTCATCCGCTTCATGAAAAGGAAGGAGGCGAGGACCATTCCAAAAGAGATCGCTACGACGATGTCGACAAAAACGGTCAGTAAAAAAGCGGTAAGAAGGATGACAAGATCTCCGATCGGAGCGCGCAGAAGCCGGACGAAATGACCGATCTCGCTCATATTCCATGCGACCATGAAAAGCACTGCTGCTAAGGCTGTTAGGGGGATCTGGCTCACAAGCGGCGCAAAGAAAAAAACGATGCAAAACAAGGTGAGGGCGTGGACCATCCCGGCAAGCGGAGTCTGCGCGCCTGTTTTGACATTCGTGGCTGTGCGGGCCAAAGCTCCCGTTGCTGGGATCCCTCCGAAAAGGACCGATGCGAAATTGGCTATTCCCTGCCCGACTAACTCACAATTCGACTTATGCCGTCCTCCGATCATTCCATCGCCGATCACAGCGGACAAGAGCGACTCGATCCCCCCTAAAAAAGCAATCGCAAGGGCATTCATCATCACTTCAGGCAAATGGTCTTTAAGGATGCCAAAAGAGGGAAAGGAAGGCATGGGCAGATCGCTAGGAATTTCGCCGAACCTCGACTGGATCGTCTCAACATCTAAATTCAATAGATTGGCGCAGAGGGTTGAAACTGCGATCGCAGCGATTCCCCAGGGGATGATGGGGATAAACCGTCGGATCAAGAGGATTAAAGCAAGCGTCCCTCCCCCTAATAGAAAAGTAGGCATATCGATTGTCGGAGACGCATTCCAATACGCGCTCCACTTCTCAATAAATCCGGTAGGAAGAGTTCCCATCTTGAAGCCAAAAAAATCCTTAATCTGCAAAGAGAAAATCGTAACGGCAATTCCCGTCGTAAATCCAATGACAAGAGGATGGGGCACATATTTGATCCACGAACCGACCCTCAAGAGCCCGAAAAGAATAAGGATAAAGGCTGCGATCAAAGTGGAGACGGCAAGCCCCTCATATCCTGTCCGCAGGACAGTATCGTAAACGATAACGACAAATGCTGCCGTCGGCCCGCCGATCTGAACTCGGCTTCCGCCGAGCGCTGAGATGATAAAGCCCGCAATGATCGCGGTGACAAGCCCCCTTTCAGGGGTTACTCCCGAGGCGATCGCAAGAGCCATGGCAAGAGGCAAAGCGACGATCCCTACCGTGATCCCGGCAAACAGGTCCTTTCTTAGTTTAGAAAGAGTGTAACCCGATTTCAAGTAAAGATAGGATTTCGGGACAAATTCACGAAACATTTAGCTTCAATTTTTCCCTCTCAAGAAGTTTGAAAAATGCTTGCGTCTCTATGGTAATGACACTAGTCAATCCGATAATTCCGATCAAGTTGGGAAGCGCCATCAGGCCGTTCATGATGTCGGCAAGGGGCCAGACAAGATCAAAGCTCATCACTGCGCCCATCAGGGCGACGAGGCTGAAGAGGATCCGGTAGCTGACGAGAAACCGCTTGCCCGACAAAAACTCCATGCACCGCTCTCCGTAATACGCCCACCCGACCATCGTGGTGTAGCCAAACAGGATGACGCAAAGGGTCACGAGGAGATCGCCTCCAGGAATGATCAAGCGGAATGCTTCCATAACCAGCCGCGCGCCGTTGAGGCTGTTGCCATCGGCATCGACTGTTCCGAGCACGCCTGTCACAGCGATGACAAGGGCTGTGATCGAGCAAACGACCAAGCTGGAGAGGAACACACCGCTCATCGAGATCAAGGCTTGCCTTCCCGGAACATCGGTCTTAGCAGCGGCAGCAGCGATCGGAGCGCTTCCTAACCCTGCCTCATTGGACGAGACGCCTCTGGCGACGCCCATCTGCACCGCTGCCATAATGGAAGCGCCTAAAAACCCTCCGAAGGCCGCTTGGCCGGTGAAAGCGGTTTTGACGATCATCGCAAGACCGGCAGGGACCTGATCAAGACGGGCAACAATAATCACGATCCCGCCGACTATGTAGATCAAGGCCATGACCGGAACGAGATAGCTGCTGAGCTTGCCGATGCTGTTGATCCCTCCGAGAAGGGCTAAAGCTGTGAGAGCGCTTAAGATCACACCGATCCAAAGGGGAGACAAAGGAGTGACGGCAGAGACGGCCGCCGTGATCGAGTTCGCCTGGATGAGGTTGCCTCCTGCAAAAGCGGAAAGGGCGCCGAAAATCGCAAAAAGGACGCCGAGCCACTTCCAGCCAAGCCCATGGGCGATGTAATACATAGGGCCGCCGCTCATCTGTCCATTTTCATCAACGACGCGGTATTTGACGGCAAGGATCGCTTCAATAAATTTCGTCACCATTCCAATCAAGGCGATCACCCACATCCAAAAAACGGCTCCAAAGCCGCCTGCTGCAATTGCCGAAGCAACGCCGGCAATGCTGCCAATCCCGATCGTAGCTGCAAGCGCAGTCATCAAAGCTTGGAACTGGCTGATGTCCCCTTCGGCCTTGTCATCTTGCCGGGTAAATGCCAATTTAAGCGAATAACTTAAAAAGCGGAACTGCATCCCGCGAAAGCGGATCGTAAAAAAGAGTCCTATCCCGACGAGCAGGATCACAAGGAAGCGTCCCCATAGCCAAGCGTCCACGAGGTTCAACCAATCAACCAAAGAATGTGCAGAGATCATTATCTAACCTTCGTTCCTAAAACCTTAGGCATGAGTATAGCAAATCCCTTTTCAAAGAGAAAGCATTTCGACGCTAATATTAACCCAACTTGTCCCCTAACCTCCCTTAGACGCGATAGCGAGATGGACAAAATGCAAGATTCGTGAGGAAGCCAAGGTCGAGACCTTGGCGACGAACGAAGCTTAGCATATTGTC
>CAZEYJ010000267.1:0-7557 GCA_964516795.1 uncultured bacterium | reverse complement strand
CTCCTGGGTGACAACCGCGTTAAGGACTTTTTATGCAGGACTTTTTCAGAAAATTAAGAAAGAAGACCTGTTCTATAACGGAGATTTCTTTTTCATGTCTGGAGATTTGGCCTACATGTGGCCGATTGTTGAAATGGCAGGCCATCACAGTCGCTTTATTTCAGAGGTCCTCTACGTTTACAATGTGGTGACTCCAATCAATGATATTAAGAAAGATCCTATTCGCCAGAGGGATCTTGGTTTTGTAATTCGAGAAAGAACTCGCTACCAGCCCGTTAGCAAACCTTATTAGGTTTTCATGAATTGCGTTCATCTCGCATTGTTTTTCTTTTTTTGCTGGCTCTTGCCTCTTGGATGTTTTGCTGTAGAAAAGCCATTTGTTGTTATCATTCCTTCCTATAACAATCGGCTATGGTTCACGATGAATTTGGATTCTGTTTTTCAACAGAACTATCAAAATTATCGCGTGATTTATATTGATGATCATTCTCCGGATGGGACAGCGGATTATGTCAAAGATTATGTGAAAGAGCGTCAGCAGGAGCATCGGTTCACGCTGATAAAAAATCGGGAGAAAAGAGGCTCTTTAGCTTGCCTGCAACGCGCAATGGGTTTGTGCGCTCAAGACGAGATCATTGTCGATCTAGATGGCAATGACTGGTTTGCCCATGACAACGTCCTTCCTGTTTTAAATGACATATATTCTGATCCTGATGTCTGGATGACCTATGGGCAGTCGGTGCTTTATCCCAGTTATTCTAAAGCAGCGGCCGTTGAAATTCCCCAGGTTGTAATTGAAGAGCGCAGCTTTAGATCTTATGAGGGAAGGGTAGGCCCATTAAGGACATTTTATGCAGGGCTTTTTCAGGAGATCGCAAAGACGGATTTTCTTTATGAGGGAAATTTTATCCGCAAAGGAGGGGAATTGGCCTATTTGTTTCCTATGCTGGAAATGGCGGGGAAACACAGTCGGTTTATTTCCGAGGTCCTTTATGTTTATAATCGAGCTTTTCCATTGAATGATTACAAAGCTCTCGACCCATCAGCAAATGAGATCGAGCGGTTTTTACGCCAAAAAGAACAATATGGCCTCTTAGAATGCTTTCCTGACCATGAACCTCCCTTCTATGCTCAAATAGAAGATATCTGTCATCCGACGTTGGAAGATTATTTCCTCATTCAGGATTTTCTTGCTAATGGGGAAAGGAAAAATATCGATCGGCTTGGGAGTTTGGAGGGGAAGGCTAGGCAGCTAGTCCTAGCCGGCAATACGCCGGAGACTTTTCCAAAATTAGAGCTTTTACCGGTCAACTGTTCACCTGAAGACAGGGAAAATTGCATTCTTTTATTTGTTCCGTTTAATGGGGATTATCTTGAGGATTTAAATACTCTTTTGAAGTTCATTCAGGCAGTTGACTATCAGGGGCATATCCTTTATCGCTTAGGAGGGTGGCCCGACCTTGAAGCCGGTTCGCTTAAGCTCGCCCATGTTCCTTTTGCGTTTAAGCCTTGTTTATTGAAAGAAGCGCAAAGCTATGGCTTTAAGCGGGTCTTGTGGCTGCATCCTTCCACGGTTCCTTTGATGAAGATGGACAAGATATTTCAGGAGATTGAAGAAAAGGGACATTTTATCATTGGAAGTGATCAGACGTTAGCGTCTTATCTGACCCCTGAAACAGCGGCATTTTTTGGGCTAGGTCTTCAACAAGCTGGCCAAATTCCTTCTTGTTTTCCTGAGATTTTCGGTTTTGATTTAACCAATGAGACAAATCGGAAAATTATTGATTTTTGGTATAGGGCGGCTTTAGACCAAGACGCCTATTTCTCTTCTCGCCCTGATCAAAATATCCTTTCGATCCTTTTGAATGAGGTTGGGATTAGTGATTTCATCAGCCGGCAGCGGGTTCCCGATAGTTTTGAGAAGATGGAATCAGATTCCTTCTTTTTTCTTGATGCAAATTGTACCAGTGATATGAATTATTGAAGCTCAAGGTGTTGAATATGAAAAATTTGGTAGATTGGTTGGATAGGCGGGTTACTCGCTTGCGTCTTTTATTGACATGTGCGTTGTTGCTATTGACTACTTCTGTTTTCAGCTCGCAGAATGGCCAGAATCGTTTTGTGATTGTGATTGCGTCCTATAACAATAAAGATAATTACGAAAAGAACCTTCGTTCTGTTTTTTCTCAAACCTATGATGGTTTTCGGATTATTTATGTAGACGACGCTTCGCCGGACGGCACAGGAAACTTGGTAAGAAATTTTCTTCAACGGTACGACATTGAAGACAGGGTAACATTGATTCAGAATGAGCGTCGAGTGGGAGCTCTGGCCAATTTGTATCGGGCTATTTGGATGTGCGATCCTGATGAGATTGTTGTTAATTTAGATGGAGATGACTGGTTTGCCCATGACGATGTGCTTTTGACTTTGGATCGCGCTTATTCTGATCCCCATGTTTGGTTAACTTATGGACAATTCATTTATTATCCTAGCAACTATGTTGGTTTCGCTGAGGAAGTCCCTCAGCATGTGATCGAGCAGAACGCTTTTAGATCTTGCCACCAAGGAACGACAGCTTTAAGAACGTTTTATGCAGGTCTTTTTCACCAAATCAAGAAAGAGGACTTGTGCGAGAATGGAAACTTCTTTGATGCTTGTTTTGACTTGGTCATGATGTTTCCAATGCTTGAAATGGCAGGTTCACATATCCGTTTTATTTCAGAACCAAGTTATGTATATAACATCGATACGCCGATCAATGATTTTAAAATCAGAGGCGATGAGCAGGCGAGGATTGATCGGATGCTGCGCACTCGACAGCCTTATCAACCTGTGGCCGACTATCATGAAAAGAGCCTTTATAGTGAAAACAGCACTCCTAAGAAGGTCTATATTACGCCAGGTTTTTGGGGACAGTTATTTGATATTGGCAATCCCTATTTCAATCGAGATAATTGCTTAGATGTCTTATATCAATTGCGAGAAGTGGCAGCCAGAAGCGGTTACTCCTTGCACCAAGCAGATTCGCTCGATACGCTGGAGGATTTTGAATACCTTGTGGTTTTTGATGTCTTTCCAGATCAGATTCGCGAGCTGCGTAGGTTCCCTAAAGAAAAATTGATTCTATTTTTGTGGGAGCCGCCTTCGGTCATCTATGAAAATTTTGATCTTCAGTATCACGATCTCTTTTCAAAAGTTTACACCTGGAACGATGCGCTGGTCGACAATAAAAAGTATTTCAAGTTTTACTATCCGGTCTGTCGATCTATGATCGCTGAGCCGATAGACTTCTATTTGAAGAGATTTAGTACGCTGATCGCTTGCAACAAGTACTCAGACCATCCGGATCAGCTTTATAATGCGCGGTTGAATGTGATCGATTTTTTTGAATGTCAAGGCTCAGAAGATTTTGAGCTATATGGAAAAAGATGGCCGGAGTATCTGAAAACTTATCAGGGACCTATAGAGAAAAAAGTCGATTATTTGAAACACTATAAGTTCTCTTACACGTATGAGAATATCAAGAACCTACCCGGCTACGTGACGGAAAAGATCTTTGATTGCTTTCAGGCTGGCGCGGTCCCTATTTATTGGGGAGCTCCAAATGTGACTGATTACATCCCTCAAAATTGTTTTATCCCAAGGGATGAATTTCCTAACGAAGCTGCGGTTTATGCGTTTCTAAAGAATATCTCTGCGTCTGAGTATGAAGAGTATATTAGGAACATCCAAGCGTTTCTGAAAAGCGATAAAGCCTATCTTTACTCGGTCGACCATTTTATCGAGATTTTTATGGATATGCTGACCGCACCTAAAAATTATACTGAAATATAATAACCCAACTCGTCTCCTATCTTGTCCGAGACGGTAGCTGCAATATACGAAGTACAAGATTCTCGATGAAGCCAAGGTGCTACACCTTAGCTTCCTCGCGAATCTTGCATCTTTTCTATCTCGCAACACGCCTAAGGGAGGATAGGAGCAAGTTGGGTTATTATCAACACGGCCCTTTCGTATCAGATCGAAATATTGAAAAGCCTCGCAGCCAAATTCTCAATTTATTTTCCTGAAGAAAAATGATTTCCTAAGCTGATTTTTGAATCATTTTCGGTTCCGTTTCCGTTTGTTCGGTGAATAAGACAAAATCTTTCATTACATTGAGAGTTTCAGTGAGCTGTAGGTCATTTTGCCCAAAAAAGTCAAAGGTCCCTGCAAGGTCATCTTTTGCTTTCAGTTCTTTAATAAAGTTTTGGTAGTTTTTATTTTGGCTGATCCGCATTTCAGAATTTTTCTTCAGTTTTTCTAGATAAGGCTGGTAGGTAGAGAGGATGGGTTGCATCTCCTCTTTGTATATTCGATTGATCCGGTAGCGGTGCATAAGGGGGACATCTGTCAAACTATCGTAGAAATTAGGAGGGATTTCATCTGTTTCCACAGGATATTTTGCAAATTTTTCTCCCACCTCCATTTCCGATAAGACTCCAGGGACGACGATGTCAGCTTTAACGCCGACTAACTGAGGGCTTTTTCCTGAAACAGTATAATAGCGTCCGCGTGTGACTTTATATTCTCCTTTAGGATTCACTTTGCCGAAATTAGCCGCCTCCAAAGTAAAAGTTTGAAAAGTCCCTTTTCCAAATGTTTCCTGATCACCGATGACAAAAGCTCGCCCGTAGTCTTGTAGCGTCTGGGCTACAATTTCAGCAGCAGATGCGCTCGCACGGTTTGTCAGGACCAGGAGAGGGCCGTCCCACATTTTTTTCCCGTCGAGATTGCGGAGGTGATGAATTTCTCCTGTATTGTCTTTAATAGAAACAACAATGCCTTTTGAAATAAATAAACCCGTTACGGCTACAGCTTGAGGAAGAAGTCCGCCTGAATTATTGCGCAGATCCAGGATAATTCCTTTGACGCGATGATCTTTTTGTATTGTCTCGATTGCAGCTGCCAGGTCTGCAGCTGAAGAGGTTTTTGAATCTTGGTAGAAAGAGAAAAGATGCAAGATAGCAATGACGCCGTCTCCATAGGGTTCATAGTAAGATTCGAGGCGGGTTTCTTTTAAAACCACTTCGCCCCTAACAATGTCAAAGTCGAATTTTTCTTCCTTTGCCTGTCCGTCATTTTTGGTTTCTCTTAAAACGGTCAGAGTAACATTCGATCCTTGGGGGCCTCGGATGAGCTGCACTGCTTCGATAATGTCCATTCCCACAATAGGCTCGTGATCAACAGCAATGATTTTATCGCCCACTTTGAGCTTATTGCTTAGACTTGCAGGGCCTCCGTCTAGGAGGCTGACAATTGAAAGGCCGCTAAGGCTGTCCCTTAATTGCGCGCCAATTCCAAACAAACGCTGTTGGACTTGAATCATAAATTGGCTGGCTTCTGCCGGAGTAAAATAGATAGTCTGAGAATCGAGGGCAGAACTTACAGCTTTTAAGGCGTAGCTCAGAACGAGTTGTTTACGCTCCGTAGGGGACGAGCCGGTTAAATCTGTTTCTCTGTTCATGCGCCGTTTGGCGATCCGCTGAAGAAATTGTTCCTGGGGTTCCATTTCGATTTTTTGAGCCGTTTGAAGCTGCAGGGTTTTGATCTGCAAGAGGCGTTCAATGAGCTCTTCCTCCGATTTAGCCCATGTAAGTTCTTTAAATTCAATTGGTTGGGCTTCTGACGGGAGTGGGGCCGCTTCGATTTGTTTTTCAATGGCATTGCGGCGCTCAATAGCTGCTATCATTGTTGAATGGATGATTTCAAATGTCGTAAAATCTTCATTATTAATGCCTTTTGTAGCTGTGCTCAGAAGAGCTGGCGAAGGATTAAGCCACTGGGCGATGTCGCTTTCTAGGAGGTAGGTCTTCGCTGGATCTAGCTCTTCGATGAAATTTTGAAGGGCCCGGGCCGTTAGTTCAGGGGTAAGGCTTTGGTGGCAAACATGGGCTTTTAAAATCTCGTCAACCTTGTTTTTGGCGTCCTTTGGGGTCAGGGCCGGGGGTTTTGCTACTGCAAATTGGGTCAGGAAGAGGAAAAATAACAAAAAAAGTCTTTGCTTCATGGAGCACCTAGGTTTCTCATGGGTATTTGAGCGTAGCTTATAGCAATTCAATACTTTGAGGCTATAGGAAACCGTTTTTGAGCCCTTCCTTTCCATATCTTTTTCAAAGACTTACGCTTAGCTCAAAAAAAGTATGGTATTGATTTTAATTCATTTATAGTCCATAATAATTGTTCTAAGTGATGAATAGAGCGTAGTTATTTCGAAAGCTGAATTTAAAATGACTTTTTACAGGCAGTATAGTAAGATATAATTGTTCTGAATAAAAAAGGTCGGCTTTTTTAAAAGATTAATTAGATTTTTTGGAGGATTAAATCATGGATGAGGGAACATTTTATCGTGGAGAGGGAGCACCGGCATCTTCTTCCGATAACAAAAAAGTCGTTTCGATTACAGAAGCGGCGAAGATTAATAATGTAACGCGTCAGGCGATCTATGTCGCTATTAAGCAAAAAAAGCTTAGAGCTTCAAAAGATTCGACTCGCTGGACTATAGATTTAGAGGACTTGGAAAACTATCGCAAACAGAAGTATTCAAGATCTAAGTCGATGTTTAATGGAGAATTGCTTTTTGATAATCAGAAGGGTTTTTATTCCGTTAATCAAGTTGCTAAGATGTTGAATGTCCCAGCGCAGAAGATCTATTACGCTACAAGAGTAGGCTTGATGAAAGCGTCTCGTCGTGGAGCAGCTTGGGTTATCCATATGAATGAGATCAAATCATACCAACAAAACTACCTAGATAAGAAAACTAGCCACTCTGAAGTGATGTAACGGCTTTTTTTCAACAGCTAAGAACTCGTCGTGCTAGAAACCGCTGATCTTCTCTTCTAGGGAGATCAGCGGTTTTTTTTATGCGTCCCTTAGATCATTTTGCAATACGTATAATTTAAAAATTGAAATATATATAATAAAAAATAAATTTTTATCAAAATTTATTTTTTTTGCGATTTCTTTAAAAATGATCACAAAATAAGTGTCTATGATGTTATAATAACATCAAAAGTATATCATAAAACATTAAAATACAGGACAAGTATTGTATGAGTGAAGGCAAAATTTTAAATGACAGTGAAAATGATTTTGTTTCTTTGTCTGAAGCTGCTCGTATTAATAATGTAACGAGACAAGCTATTTATGTTGCGATTAAGCAAAAGAAGTTGAAGGCTTATAAGAATCCTACTCGTTGGATCATCCATCGCAAGGATTTGGAAGCTTATAGGAACTTGAAATATTCGCGGACAAAGTCGATGTTCAATGGTGAGCTGCTTTTTGACAATAAGAAAGGATTTTACTCTATACAGCAAGCAGCAAAGATGTTGAATATCCCCTATCAGAAGATCTACTATGCAACACGTATAGGCCTTTTAAAGGCGGATCGCAAAGGTGCTGCATGGGTTGTCCATATCGATGATTTAAAGCGATATCAGGAAGACTATCTCAATCGGCGGATCTCAAATTTCGACGAAAGTACGCTTTAACTCGACTTTGAGGTTCAAGGTCGGG
>CAZEYJ010000266.1:0-4038 GCA_964516795.1 uncultured bacterium | reverse complement strand
TTAAGTCTCTGGGAAATCCATGCGGCAGCGGGTCCAAGGGTGGCATCAAAGGTGATGCGAGAGTGGGGACGCCAACCGACTCCGAGCAAAAAGGAGGCAATTTGATACGAAAAATCGAATTTGCTCTTCAATGAAACAATCCGACCGAGCGAGGGGGTGCCTGCTTGGGCAAGAACCAGTGCGCTCGGCTGAAACGTCGAGAAATTTCCTAGGTCGCTGTTATAGGTATGGGCGTCATAGAAGTGAAAATAGGTGTAATCGCCGTAGAGAAAGTAAAAACTGTTCGAGAGGCTGTAGCCAGCGCTTAATCGATACCCAGGATGCCAACCAAACGATTTTTGCAAAATCGTTCCTTGGGGGCCAGTTGTCCCGTTGCCAGTATTAAACCCAGTTTCTCCAGATCCGATCACAATGTAGTCTTTATAAAAAGCGCCTTCAAGGCCAAGCTCAGACAGGCTCCAGTAAAGCAGTTCGGCTGAAACGGAGATCTGATCTTGGGTGTCTGGGCGTGAGTAGGTGAAGGGGCCGAGAGGAGCCTCAGAAATCTCCGCAGGTTGAGGAGGAGATTCCTCAGCCATTGCAAGAACTAGCGTCGGCAAAAAGGGGAAAAGCAGCTTGTTCATCTTAAAATCCAAATCCAATGTGGAATGTCCAGCCATGCAAATAGACTTCATCTACTGTGTGAGGCATATTGGAAAAGGCCACATTGTTTCCTTGGTTATTCGGAAAATATTCATGGTAGAAGTTTGTCAGGGCATTGAACTCATACCCAACGCCGATCTCACAAGATAGAGAAGCGGTTTGCCACTGCCAATTCAAGTCGGTCCCAAATCCAGCTTGAAAGAGGGCCGTTTGGAGGTTATGGGAGGCGATGTCGACAATGTTGATCTGCTGTTGCGTCGGTTGCGTCGGAATCCCGGCAAAGTATTTGTAGCGGTGATCTCCATAAAAACCAGAGATCGTTCCTCTTGGAGAAAGAGACAGGCCTTTGCCTAACATAAATAGAGCTGTTGCATTCAACATCGCTCCTCCTCCACTAAAGTGGATGGAGCGGTTCCAAACGGTTCTTTCTTGGTTTTGAGCTGGCGTTCCTAACCAAGTCACTTTAAGCCGATCGACCAGCCAAAGGGCTGCTGGCCCCAATTTAAATTGGAGGAGGAGGCTTTCTGTGGCTTTCCAGCCAAGGCCAAAGCTCAAATGGGCCGTGTTGTAGTGAAACCGGGTGACCCAAGAGGCCGAGGTCGGCGTGCCTGTCTGGGCGACAATGTAAGAGGCGCCGATCGGATTTAAGTAGCTGAAGGGACCAGGAACGAGATCAAAAGTCTTCCCTTTTTTTGCAAATAACTCTGTCCAGCTCCCGTCGATGAACCAGGGGGTCTTTTCGAAGAGATACCCTCCCTCTATCCGGACTCCTGGATTCCATCCCCAAGAATAGGTTTGAAATGTGCCTTGAAAACCGTTTGCGCCACCCCCAACGGTAAAAGGGGCTTCACTTGCAAAAGGGACTTCATAATTTTTGTCTGACCCATAGACGGTAAACGAGCGGTTGATCGACCAGTAGAGGAAAGAGCTGTTGAGGTAAAAGGGATCTCGCGCATTGGGGGGCAGACTGGAAATCATTTCCCAGGAAGGCTCTACGCTACTTAAAGCGACCGGAATGAGAAACAGGTAGGTTTTATACATCTTTCATCCCTATTCAATAGGCAAGGCTAGCAGAGGCGTTCAATCCTTGTAAGTTGATCGCTGCGTCGGTGAATGCGTAGGTTTTACTGCCTCCATTGTTGGTTGGAACAGGGGAGGAGTAGACTGAATTGATTCCTTGTAGAATGTTTGCTTCATACCCAACTGAAAGGGCGATGCCCACACTTTTCCAATCGTAGGACCAGGATAAATTGGCTCCCAGCTGCGTGAGCCAAGCGAGTTGGTCCAGTTTAGGAGACATGACGTTTGTCTGGGGGAAAAGGGCTGGTTGGGTAAAGTTTCCAAATACCGTCAAGGTTCGTGTTTGGTAGGGACCATAAAAGGCTCCTCCTTTACCATTCACCTCCAGGTTGAATCCAGCGCCGAGCTGCGAGCCGATCGCGCCTCCAACTGTCATTCCAAAACCCCGATACTTCCATTTGTACTGGTTGTTCGCGATCGTTAAGCTAATGCCCTGATCGACCGCGAGCAAAATGCTTTTCCAAAATTGGGTAGCGCGGGCTTCAGCCGCTCCGACAGATAGGCGCACTTCTAGGTTCTTTAATGGGCGATAAAAGGTCTCCAAGTCGACGTTGAATAGACGGTAGTGAAACTGGGTTTTGCTTGTCGCCGTAGCGAGAAACTGGACTAAGCCTGCTTGCGTGTTGTTTGTACCTCGAATCGATCCATAGGGAACCTCTGGACGGTTGACCCGGTTAAAAGAAAGGGTATTGTAGGCTGTGTAAGTGGCAGAAACGGTCCAGTCGCCTCTAGGGAAATGGTAGCCGGCAGCGAGTCTGAATCCAGGCTCCCAGCCGTATTTCTGCTCAAAGACGGTTCCTTGCAGAGCAAAGGAGCCGGTGTTTCGGACTGTAGTTTCGGTGCTTCCAGGAACAAAATAGTCTTTGCTCGCTACAAAGTCTTGTCCTGCTTGCACCAATTTCCAAAAGAGGAATTCTCCTTTTACATAAAAAGGATTTTCCTCCCGAAAGGCATCTTGGGAGACGGGGCCGCTTGCATGCAAGAGGCTAGCTGAAAGAAAAGCAAACGAAATAGATCTCATTTCGCTAGAGCATGGCGGAGGATTCAAAAAAAGTCAATAGGAAGAACGCCGTTTTTTGTAGAGATAGAAAAGGAAGACGGGGGCGATCATGGCCAGATTCCCAAGGCCGATCATCAGAGCATAGCTAGTAGGAGAGCCGACATCAATGTGCGGAGGAGGGAAAAATCCAACGGCTAAGGGAAGAAGGCAGCCGACCGATCCAAGACAGATGGTGACAAGAAGCCCCGCTCGCCCACCGGGGATTTTAAAAGGAGAAGAGGCCGATCGCCTGAGCTTAAAGGCGGAAGCAAACATCAAAAGGTACATGAGGAGGTAGAGCTCGGTGGAAAGGGCGGTGAGAAACCAGTAGACCCCGCTTACTGAAGGGATCAGAAGATAGGCGATGCTGAAAAGGGAGATGAGAAGGGCTTGGGCGATGAGGATGCGAGAGGCAACGCCGCGGGAGTTGGTTTTGGTGAAGTAAGGAGGAAGAAAGCCAAACTCAGAGGCGTGAAGGAGCCCTTTTGCAGGAGAAATGAGCCAGTTGACCATGCCGCCAATCGATCCAATGACGATAAGGGTGAGGAAAAAGGGGAGGGAGGCAGCAAGGCCGATGGAGGCAAGAAAGGTTTCAAAGACCTGGCCGATTCCAGCGACCAGGTTGATCTGGTCGGCAGGGAGGATGAGGGCAATGGCAAGCGAGCCGAAGAGCATGGTCAGGAAGATGAAAAGGGCGGAGAGGAGGACGGTTTTGGGAAAGTTTTTTTGCGGGTTATCGATATCGCTAACGTGGACGCCAGCAAGCTCCATGCCAAGGTAGGAGGCCATGATGGCAATCAGAGAGGTCCAGGTGTCAGATTGGGGGAGGGCCAACTTGATCTCGATTTGATGCGGATGGGGAGAAAAATACCAGTAGAAGCCGATGCCGATGAGAAAAAGTAAGGGGGCGACTGTGCCGATGGCGGAAAAAAAAGAGGTGAGTTTAGCAGAAAAATGGAGGCCTCGTAGGCTAAGAAAGGTCATGGTCCAGAAGATAAGGAGGATGGAGGCAATGAGGTAGAATTTGTTCGAGGCAAGCTCAGGGGCAAAAGGATAAGCGGCGGTCCCGGCGACAAATGCAAGGAAGGAGGGGAACCAGACCATGGTGTTGATCCATTGAAGCCAAATGGCCAGCATGCCTATCTTTTCTCCAAAAGCGGCGGCAACCCAATGGTAAATACCGCCCTTCGTCGGATTGGAGGCAGAAAGTTCGGCCGAAACGAGGGCTGTGGGAAGGAGAAATAGGAGGGCAGCAAAAAGGGAGGAGAGGATGAGGG
>CAZEYJ010000265.1:0-3442 GCA_964516795.1 uncultured bacterium | reverse complement strand
CAATTCCATGAAACCTACTACCACCCCAGCCGCTGCCTCTTTTTCTTTTACGGCAACCTTCCCTTGAAACAACACCTCGATTTCATCCAGGAAAAAACGCTGAAGCATGTCCCCAAGGTTTCTCCAATTCCTACAATCCCTCTGCAAAAACGGTTTACCTCCCCCGTCTATCAGACAATGAGCTATCCGATTTCAGAATCGGAGGAGAGCGCCAACCGGACGATCGTCTCTTTCGGATGGCTGACAGCCCCCCTTCTGGCCCAAGACGAGGTCCTCGCCCTTTCCATTCTCGATTCAGTCCTGATGGAAACGGACGCCTCCCCTCTAAAACAAGCTCTGCTCGCTTCAAAGCTCTGCGTCCAGGCTGACGCCTTCATGGACACGGAGATGAGCGAGGTCCCCTATGTCCTTTCCTGCAAAGGCTGCAATCCCGACGATGCGGACAAACTCGAGCAAACGCTCATGGCCTCCCTTCGAGAGATCGCCTCCAAAGGGATCCCCTCCCACCTCATCGATGCAGCCATCCACCAGATGGAGCTCTCCCGTCTGGAGATCACGGGAGACCACTCCCCCTTCGGCCTCACCCTCTTCATGCGCTCAGCCCTTGCTAAACAACACGGATGCAATCCTGAGCAAGCCCTGATGGTCCACTCCCTGTTCGAGACACTTTTGGCCAAAGTAAAAGACCCCTCCTATTTTCCAGACCTGATCACCAAATACTTCATCGACAACCCCCATCGCGTGCGGATCGCGATGCACCCCGATCCCCAGCTTTCTGAAAAAGAGCTCAAAGCAGAAAAGCAACAACTCCATCAAATCCAAAAAAAGCTCACTCCTGAAGAGGTAAAACACATCCTGGCCCAAACGCAGCAGCTTGCCGACTATCAAAAGCACACAGAAGAGCAATCTCTCGACTGCCTGCCAAAAGTCACACTTGATGACGTCAGTCCGCTTGTCCGAGACCTGCCTCTAAAACATATCCGCCATGGCCATTTGGATGTTTTCCACCACGACTGCTTCACCAACCACCTCCTCTACGCAGACCTGGTCTTCGATTTGCCCGACGTTTCCGACGCAGAACTTCCCTATGTCCACCTCTTGACAAGCCTCCTTCCCGAAGTGGGAAGCGGCGACCGGGACTACCTGGCCAACCTCGAATATATCCAAGCCCATACGGGCGGGATTGGAGCGACCTGTTCGCTGCACATCCAGGCCGACGATCCCAAACTCTCCAAACCTTGCATCAATATCCGAGGAAAAGCCCTTTACCGCAAAGCGGAACCTCTGTTCCAGTTGCTGCGCGATGCCACCTTAAGGCCCCGGTTCGATGAGAAAAACCGCGTTCACGAGCTACTGATCCAACTGCGGGATTCGTTGCGCAACCGGCTCAACCGACAAGGGATGCGCTATGCGATCCAGCTCGCTTTAAGCGGCTGCTCGTCATCCTCCCACATCGGAGAAGCTTGGTTTGGCATCCGCTATTATCAAACAATTGAGCAGATCTGCAAAGACCTCGACCACAACCTGCCGAAATTGGTCGACCAGCTCCTCGATCTCCAAGAAAGGCTCTTTTCCCTTCATCAGCCCCATCTCATCCTCAGCTGCGACAAAGAGATGCTCCATGAGCTCGCCGACCACGACTTTTACGGGCTGGCCAACCTCCAATCAAAAGCGTTTGTCCCTTGGAAAGGGGATTTCCCCCTCCAGACCGTCTCATCGCAGGGCCGCACCATCGCCTCCCAAGTGTCCTTCTGTGCAGAAGCCTTTAAAACCATCACCTACATCCATCCTTTCGCACCCGCCCTTCTTGTTGCCCCCTTTCTCTTCGACAACAAGGTCCTCCATCCAAAAATCAGGGAACAAGGGGGCGCCTACGGATGCGGCGCCAGCTACAACTCGACAAGCGGAAACTTCTATTTCCACTCCTATCGCGATCCCCATATCGCCCAAACGTGGAAAACATTCCACGAAGCGATCGATACAATCGCCTCAGGACGCTTCTCGGCCCAAGATCTAGAAGAAGCCAAACTCGGCATCGTCCAGCACCTCGACACTCCGATCGCCCCCGGAAGCCGAGCGCTCACCGCCTATAGCTGGCTGCGCGATGGGAAAACAAAAGAGATGCGCCAGCAATTCCGCGACCGCCTCCTTGCTTTAACCCCCAAAGATGTCCAGCGGGCCGTCGAAATCGAGATCCTCCCCAAAAAAGAAAAAGGGATCTTCGTTGCATTTGCCGGCAAAGAATTGTTGGAAAAAGAAAATCTCCTTCTTGCCAACGAGAAAAAACAGCTGCCCATCTTCTCCGTCCACTAAAAATTATGAAAAAGCAATGGCTAACCTTCTATTTTTTGATTTTTCTGTTCCTTGCTCAATGCACAACACCGCCTAAACACTCTACAATTTCTAAAAAAACGGATATTGAAAAATTCCTAGCTTCCCTAGACCGAGAAGAAAAGGTTTTATTAGAGTTTTTTTTTAGAAGCCTCATTCAAGACGACTCGATTGGATATGTCCTATTGGGAGGAAAACCCATGGGCTTTTATTCCTATCTTCAACCAAAAACAGTTGTCACTGCCCATCCTAACCAATCAATAGAAAACATCGATTTATTCTTTAACGGCCTTGATGAAGATAACACGCTATTTCATAAAGGATGGGAAGTGTGGAAAAAATACGCCTCTCGCTTTTGCGGAAAAAATCTAGTATTTGATTTCTTTATTCAGGATTTTGAGCTTCAGTATGCGAAAGTTTCTGTTATTAATAAACGCTCCCTTTCAAGGATATTCGACCAATATCAGAACCTATTCCAAGAAATGGAACCCCGTATTAAAGACAAAAAGCTATTTCTTCACTCCCTTCTCCACGATGAATCATTCAAGAGAAAATTCTATTCTCGTCATGATCTCCTGGGAATTTGCCTTGGCTATGGCCAAAATAACGCCTCTCTTTTCCAGCAAATGTCTTCTCTTCTCTCTTCGATGGGCAAACTATCATACACTTTGCATACACCGTCTCCAGATCACCTCAATCAATTAGAAAAACAATGGAAAACTCTTAAAAAGTCGTTTAATCAAGGACTTAAAGATCACACCTCCAATAAGTTCTTGTTCACGATCGGATTAGGATTTCGCGTGAATCGATCTAATCCTGAAACGGCAATGCTACAAAACCACTACACCTATCTGCACAAAAAACTAACCCAAGAATATAATGAAGGCAGTTTTTTACAAAAAACACTCGAGCTCATTCTCTTAGCTAATCAATAATCTCAAAATAGGTTACCAATCTCTACCAGCTTTTCGATACAGAGGACAATCAGGGTTAGAACAAGTATTGCGCGAGGCTGGATTGATCGTATAACAATAGGGACACTCCCAAGTATCTTCATCATCATTATCGTCTTTGCCCTTTTTTTTCTTAATAGGAACAACTAAAAAGCTGC
>CAZEYJ010000264.1:0-7711 GCA_964516795.1 uncultured bacterium | reverse complement strand
TCGCTATAACCGTTTCAACAACACACCAGGCATCGACGAAGAGATCGAGATCTCCTATGATTTCTGGGGCTTGGGACTACAAACAGGGATCAACACCCAATGGGGCCTTGGCAGCGGCTGGAGCATCTATGCTGACGCCGGCTTTGCCTTGTTGTACGGCTTCCACGATATGGACCGAGAAGAAGAAGTCGAATACGACGTCGAGTTCGATTGGGCCGAAGTCGAATGGTCATACCGCACAACACGCGCTGTCGCTGACCTCGCACTGGGACTCCGCTGGGATTCCTGGACAGATAACGAGCGCGTCCACTTCCGTCTCCAAGGAGGATGGGAGCACCACGCCTACTTCGGTCAAAACCAGTTCCCACGCTATGTCAATGCACAAGCTCTGGGGAATTTCGTTGCCAACCAAGGCGACCTGACCCTCCAAGGCTGGACACTCTCTGCCCGTTTAGACTTCTAAACGCTGCTTAGAGCTTAAGCTTTTTCTAAGGCGGAGCGCTTGCTTCGCCTTTTTTATTCCTGCTGCAGATTCGCGATTTTCATTTAAAAAATTAAATTATTTTGCATATGATGAGCGATCTCTGACGACGATCATGGAGGCAACTGCGATGTGGAAACCCTTAGAAGCTATTAGCTGGCCCAAGTTTTGCCCTCTTCTACTGTTTTGCATCGCCGGCATGCAAGCATCAGCCGATACTCAGCAAGCGCTCTACGATTTCAACGACCGCCTCACAGCCATCGAAACACAAATCAAAGAAGAAAAAATCTACAACTCTCCGGCACGTCCAGAGATCGTCAGAGGGTACAATCTTTTTCTCACAGGAGATTTCCTCTATCTCGAAGCGGAAGAGAATGGCCTTGACTTTGCCATTAAGACCAACGATCCCACATTCACACTCCCTGTTGATTACCTCAGGTATAAAAACCTCGATTTTGATTACGATATCGGATGGCGGGCAGGGTTCGGCTTCAACGTTCCTCACGACTCATGGGACCTCTATGCCAACTGGACCCACTACAATACAGAAGTCAGTGGACACTCCCATGCAGAAAGTGGGGAGGGGATCTTTCCCATCTGGAGCGGACTCGATCCTTTCCTTCAGCAATCGACATTTTTTGTAACCGACGCCCATGCCAAACTCCGGCTTAACCTGAACATGATCGACGCAGAGCTCGGCAGGGAATACGATGTCGGCAAACACCTGACCCTCCGCCCTTCCATGGCCATTCGGACAGGGTTTATCGAGCAGCACTACCACGTCCGCTACTCGCCGATCATGTTGCCACCTAATCTCGTCGGGAACGACAATATCAAGTTCAAAAACGAATACTGGGGAGTCGGACCAAAAGCCCAGCTCGATACCCACTGGACATTAGGCGGAGGCCTTGGTTTCTATGGATCTGCAGCGATCTCCCTCCTCTTTGGCGAATTCACCCTCCGCAAAAACGAGGTCTTTGAAGGACTCCCTTTTCCCAACCTCAAAGTCCACCACGACTTCCATCAAGTGCGCGCAATCACCGATTTAAGAGTTGGGATCGAATGGGACTTTTTGCTCTCCCACGACCAATACCATTTCGGACTGCGGGCCGGATATGAACAGCACCTCTATTTCGGACAAAACCAATTGGACAGGACCGTCTACAACGACTTCAACTCGAACCTCGTTTCAAACCTAGGCGATTTGTCCTTGCAAGGCTGGAGCGCATCGCTGCGCGTTGACTTTTAATTTGAGGAAAAAACAGACATGCGTTTTAAAAGTCTCCTAAGGCAAGCGATTTTTTTCTCGAGTTTTCTTTTCATGGGACCCTCTCATACCGAGGAAACTCCGATCAACTTAGACCAGCTTGATACCCGCCTGTCAAAACTCGAACACCACCATCATTACCACAAACGCTACAACCCCCAAGCCACGCAAGCCCACGGGATCATTCTCGGCGCCGACCTCCTCTATTGGCAAGCCCGGGAAAACGGGATCCCTTACGCCATTGAGGTCCCCAATCCTCTCACGCTGGACCCTCCTCCCGTCCGCAAATCGCATCTCCTAGAATTTGATTTCGACTGGGACTTCGGCGTGCGAGCTTACGGAGGCCTCCAATTTCATAGAGACGGCTGGACACTGCTTGGCACATGGACCCACTTCGACACCAAAGCTCAAGACCACGGGTTTACGAGAAGACCTCCTACTGAAGGCAGACTTCCCCATCCAAGTTCAAAGGCTTATCAACCCGTTTGGGCCGATCCCGACTTCATCCAATCCCCCGATTTTGTCTCCCATGTCAGAGCCAAATGGAAACTCCTGTTCAATCAGGCCGACGTGATGCTCTCCCGCGGCTTTTACACCGGGCGCTTCTTCGTCTTGGAACCTTCTATCGGCGTATCGGCAGTCTGGATCGACCAGCACATGCACACTCTCTACAAACGTGCAATCAATCCTGGCTCTAGCATTGGCAAATTCAAAAACGACTTTAAAGGGATCGGTCTCCGCGGCGGCTTAGATACCCGGTTTTGCTTCTGGAAACATTGGAGCCTTTTCAACACAACACATCTAGGTCTCTACTACGGCCATTTCAAGCTCAGCCGCAAAGAACAATTCAGAACAGACACATTACCTTCCCACTTAGCCTATGAAGAAGTCAAAGACCGCTATTGGCAAGTCAGCCCCGAGATCGATATGCAAATGGGAGTCCGCTGGGATTACGCCTTCGCGGAAAGCCATCGCGCCCTCTCCGTCAAACTAGCCTACGAATACCTGATCTATTTCTCGCAAAACCAGTTCCTCCGGATCATCAGCAATACCCCCTTCACTCAAATTGTAGAGAACCAAGGGGACCTCTCCTTAACAGGCGGCACTTTCTCCATCCTGCTGACCTTTTAAAAATCATCTACACCTGTATTAAAGCCACTCAATCTAAAAGATTAAATTAAAACACCCCATTTTTAATACAAATCCATCTATCATCGAAAAAGATAATTCGCAATCAATTTCAAAATAAACTAAAAAACATTTTTACAATCGAGAAAATAAGATAATTCAGTTATACTCGCCCAATCAAAAATTCTTCATTTTAAAGAATCTCACATGAGCCATACAATCACGTTCCTCTCCAGCAACATCATTTCAGGGGCCTCATCTTTTGCAGATCCTTCATCTTTCTCCAGAGAAGAAAACTTCCCAATCAGCCAGAAAGAAACAGAGCAAAGCCAAGCTCCCATGGATCACATTCTTCACGATGATGCCTTAAGCCTGATTTTTCGCTTTGCGACAGAAGATGGCAGGAATCCAAAAACTTTTTGTGCGATTCGGGCAGTCAATAGAAGATGGTATTGCTTATTAGATACGCACCAACTCAAATATTGCTGGCAGAGACTTGAACAAGAGGTCAGGCATCCGGTCTTAGCCAAGAGCATTTCTTTGATCGGCTGTTCCACACTTGATCCTATGATCGTCGAGCAATCGGACTGCGATGAAGCAATGATCATCGATCAGTCAGGCTGCGATGAAGCGATGATCGACGATCAAGCAGAATGCGATCAACCTGCTCCAGGTTTAGTTCCCACCTATTTTTCTCGATTTGCCGATCTCACCCAAACCTTAAGAGAAAAAGGCGCTCCAATTCCCCATACGCACACTGTGATCGGATTTGAACTTTCCTACTATGAAGATGCTCAACAGCGCCTCGATACTGCTTTCAAAGCCATATGGACGTGTATTCCAAAAAAGATCCGTTTTGAAGAAGCATCTATCTCCACCGATGCAGAGGCCATCCGCAAATGGCTACACGATCCTATCAATACAGACAAAATCACTCTCATTACTAAATTAAGTCTACTTAGAATAAGTTTGACAGTGCTGCCATCTGAAATTGATGCGTTTTCTCGGCTAACAGAGCTTAATCTTTCTTGCAACATGCTTTCAATCCTACCTCCAACAATCGGCAACCTCTCTCAACTAAACGCGCTTTTCCTTAGTAGCAACCAGCTCACCAGTCTCCCTGATACAATCGGCAATCTCTCTTTGCTGAAAACTTTAATCATTGCTGAAAACAGGCTTACCAGTCTTCCCGATACAATCGGCAACCTCTCTCAGCTAGAATGGTTTCAAATGAATGGCAACAGGCTCACAAACCTTCCCTTAACGATCGGCAACCTCTCTCAGCTAACAGAGCTTAACCTGAATTACAATCAACTCGCAACCCTTCCCGATACAATCGGAAACCTCTCTCAGATCAAAACGCTTAACCTTCATGGCAACCGATTCACAAGCCCTCCCGATATCATCGGCAAGCTCTCTTCGTTAAAAAAGCTTCTACTTGATTACAACCGACTCGTAAGCCTTTCCGATACAATCAGCAACCTTTCTCAGTTCGAAGAACTTCAACTTTATCACAACCAACTCACAAACCTTCCCGATACAATCGGCAACCTATCTAAACTAAAAACGCTTAACCTTGCTGATAATCCACTGATATTCATATTAGATAAAAATTTGCATGGATTTAGCGAGCCTAAAAAAATGCCCTTTAAAGATGTGATCTCCAAACTCTCAGCTTGTTCGAACTACGCATGCCGCACGCCGCTGGCTTCCCTTTGTCAACAGATTCATCGCGGAGAAGAAGACCAAACGCTTCAAACTGCATTTGAGCAACTTTCTGATGAGATGCAACAACACATTCACAAAGCATGGACAGCTATCCCATCCTCATCAAGTTCATCATCTGAAGCAAGAATTGATCTCTTTGCGGATCGGACAAGTTTTGTCAAGGCCGTCATCATAGCCACACGAAGCAAGTGGCAATCATTCTCTACGGATCAGCGCAATCAGACCTATGTACACATTGCCTACTTGGCAGGACAACCAGAAGATGAGGCGCTCACATGGGGCGAAACGCATGCCGAAGAGAACATCATCCGCCTGATCGATGCCATGGAATTAGTGACTCAAAACCCTTCATTTTAAGGAATCTCACATGAGCCATACAATCACGTTTACCGGCAGTCACACCATTTCTGGAGCCTCATTTTTTGCAGGCCCTTCCTCTTCTTCCAGCGAAAAAGAAAACTTCTCAATCAGCCAAAAAGAAACAGACCAAAGCCAAGCTCCCATTGACCGCATTCTTCACGATGATGTCTTAAGCCTGATCTTTCGCTTCGCGACACAAGATGGCAGAGATCCAAAAACGCTGTGCGCGATTCGGGCTGTCAATAGACGATGGTATTGCTTATTAGATACGCGTCAACTTGACCGTTGCTGGCAAAGACTTGAACAAGAGGTCCCGCATCCGATCTTAGCCAGGACAATTTCCATGATCGGCCGTTCCAGCCTTAATCCTATGATCGCCGATCCATCAGAACATAGCGATCTATCAGACTGCGATGAATCGGAATGCGATCAACTTGCTCCAAGTTTAGTTTCCACCCATTTTTCTCGATTTGTCGACCTCACCCAAACCTTAAGAGAAAAAGACGCTTTAATTCCTCCCACGCACACCGTGATCGGATTTGAACTGTCCTCCTATGAAGATGTGCAACAGCACCTCGATGACACTGCCCTCACAACCATCTGGACGAAGGTTCAGCAAAGGATCACCTTCGGCGGAGCGCCCATCCCTTCTAACGCAGAGGCCATCCGCGAATGGCTTAAATCTCCTATTAATGCAGACAAAATCGCTTGCATTACTGGGTTAGATCTATCTAAAATGAATTTGAATATTCTTCCGTCTGAAATTGGTTTGTTTTCCCGGTTAAGAGCTCTTAACCTTTCTGAAAACCGACTGACAAGGCTTCCCTCAGAAATCGGAAACCTCTTTCAGCTGACAATGCTTAACCTTTCTCAAAACCAGCTCACCAACTTTGCCTTAGAAATCTGCAATCTCTCTCAACTCTACACGCTTAACTTTTCTGGAAACGAGCTCGCAAGCCTTCCTGATTCAATCGGAAACCTCTCTGAGCTAAACTCACTTGGAGTTTCTGCAAACCGGCTCGCAAGCCTTCCTGATACAATCGGAAACCTCTCTGAGTTAGACGTGCTTCACCTTTCTGCAAACCGGCTCACAAACCTTCCCTATTCAATCGGCAGCCTCTCTCGGCTAACACATCTTTCCCTGGATAACAACGAGCTCACAAGCCTTCCCGATACAATCGGCAAACTTTCTCAACTTGAAGTACTTTCGCTTCCTCAAAACCAGCTTACAACCCTTCCCTATACAATCGGCAAACTCTCTCGGCTAATCGTGCTCGATATTTTTCAAAACAGGCTCACAACTCTTCCTTCAACATTTGGCAAACTCCGTCGGCTAAAGCTGCTCGACCTTTCTGAAAACCGGCTCACAAACCTTCCCCCATCATTTGGCAAACTCCCTAAACTTGAAACACTTTTCCTCAATGACAACCTACTCATATTCACTTTAGATAAAAATTTAAAAGAATTTGATAAGAAAAAACGACTAATTGTTCAAAACGAGACCAGCAAACTCTTAGCTTGTTCAAATTATGCGTGCCGCACGCCGCTGGCTGCCTTGTGCCAACACATTCATCGCGGAGCAGAAGACAAACCGCTTAAAACTGCATTTGAACAGCTTTCCAATGAGCTGCAACGGCATATCTATGCCACATGGGCAACTCTCCCCTCCTCCTCATCTGAAGCAGGGGCTGATTTCTTTGCCGATCGGACAAATTTTATCAGGGCCGTCATCAAAACCACTCAAGACAAGTGGCAATCACTCTGTGCAACTCAGCGCAATCATGCCTATGTCAACGTTGCCTACTTGGCAAGGCAGCCACGAGAGGGGGCTCTCGAATGGGGCGAAGCTCATGCCGAGGAGAACATCATCCGCTTTATTGATGCAATGGAATTAGCTCTCAAGGCAAAATAATTCATTAGCGGGAGAATTTCTATGGCTCAGGATTTAACTCAAGAATTTTACTCTAATGTCATTGGTCTTTTGAAATATTTGCTTCTTTGTCCGCTTGCAGGATTCATGATGACCGTATGTCTTTTCAAAATCATCGAAGCTCTGCAAATTTTGCCCGTTACCCACGAACCGATAGTATTCAAGAAGAAGGTACAATGTTGGGTTTACCTGTCAATCTTTGCCGCTAGCATCGGATTGCTGGTTCAATCATTTTCATAGCACAAAACTGCCGATGATCTTTATACCCAAACAACTTCAAAAGTTTTGAACCAGGCGCAGCCGACGTCGAAGCAGCTCAACTTGAATAAGTTAAGCGATACAGACGGGTCTCAAATTCAGTGGCTGATGACGTCATCAAAAACCAACTTTTGAAGTTATTTGGGTATACACCCAAAAACCTTCAATAAGAAAGGGAGGGACGCAGTAAGAGGGTCACCTCTTTCAGCGCTTCGACAAAGAGATCGATCTCCTCGCGCGTGTTGTAGAGGGCGAAAGAGGCTCTGGCCACATGGGGATGGCCAAAATGCTTAAGGGTTGGTTGAGCGCAGAGGTTGCCGGTGCGGATCGCAATGCCTCGCAGATCAAGAAGCGTGCCCACATCGAGTGGATGAAGGTCTTCAATGATAAAGGTAATGATCGCTCCTTTGTTCGGCGCCGTTCCGAGGATTTTTAGCCCTTTGACTTCTTGGATCCGCTGCGTGGCGTAATCGAGGAGCTCCTGCTCCCAAGCGGCAATCGTCTCCCTGCCGATCAACTCAATGTAATCGATCGCAGCGCCAAGGCCCACAACCTCGGC
>CAZEYJ010000263.1:0-3087 GCA_964516795.1 uncultured bacterium | reverse complement strand
TCGCATATTGGGAAAGGAGGTTGTCGAGCCCGCTTGCGAGCCTCAGAGCGGTGATCTCATAGCGCGTCTCCGCGGCATCGACGATGAGTTCCTGCTCCGTTTTCTGTTCAAAGGCTGCCTGAGCGAAGATGAGGAGGTCGGAGACTTCCGATGCGCTCTTCAATAAGAGTTGGTTGTAGGCAAAGACCGCTTCGTCAAATAAGGCTTTTTTGGACCGGATATTAGCGCGGATCTCCCCCGCCGTAAAAATCGGCAGATGGATGGCCGGTTCGAGGGCCCCCGTCTTGCTATCTGATTTAAAGAGGAGGCGGTAGAGGATGCTTTGCAGCCCGGCCAAGGCGGTTAAGTTGACGTTCGGATAGAAATCAGCCTTAGCAGCGCCGACTTCTTGGGCAAGCGATTCGACGCGCCAGATTTGAGCCATCAGGTCGGGGCGCCTGGACAAGAGGTCGAGGGAAAGGGTTTGGGGAATGGTGATGTTGTTTAAAGCAGCAGGTTGTTCATCGCTAAGGGCTAAGGGGGTATCGGGACCAACTCCTATCAAAATATTGAGCTGGTGCCGATTTGTTTCGACTTCCTGATCAATGCTTGCGAGGAGTTTTTCCGATTCGAGAAGGTTTTCTTCAGATAGCAAAGGCTGGAGCTCAGATAACAGAGCCTCGTCGCGTAGAAGGGATTGCAGATTGAACAGTGCGTTGCGCACGATATAAAGTTCTTCGAAAAGTTGCTTTCGGATAAGGTTTGTCTTTAAGGCAAAATAGGCCTGCGCAATGGCGGTAGTGATCATCAACTTAACTTCGGCAGCTTCAGCTTCTTGGGCCTTATACTCCCCCAACGCAGCTTGGAACAGGTTCCGATTTTTTCCCCAGAAGTCGAACTCATAAGTAAATGAAAGGGTGAGATCGACTAGATTGGCATTGAGGGGGATTTTTGGATTTAATGCGCGATAAAGTCCATTTTTGCTCAAGTATTCCCAAGTTTCATTTGCATCGAAAAAGAGGAGGGGGAAGAGACGCGATCTGACCACTTTGGAGGTCTGTTTAGCGGCTTCAACGCGATTTTCAATGCTCTGAAGGGTCGGGTTGAAATCAAGCGCCTGACAGATAAGGGCGTTGAGTTCTGAGGATTGGAATGCCTCCCACCAGTTTTCCTCGGGCCAGTTCCCTATGGAAAAATAGCCGCTGTCGACGCTGCTTTGGATTGATGCATCGACCGAGGGTGCGGAGAGAAGGTTTTTCTCTTGTTCCTCTTTAGGCAGAGAGATGCAAGAGGAAAGAATAAGTAAGACGGCAAATGAGCTACGCCGAAATAGGTTGAAAACTTCATTTTTGACTGCGCCGTCATCCCTATCTTTGCAACTGTCTGCATCGCCTATGTGTTGACACATGGGCTGTTTCGACTGCTGCAAACCTAGTGCGCCGACTTTGTCAAAAGCGAAGTTTTTAACCGATTTCGGTGTATTTAATAAATAAGAAATCATGATTTATTTATTTTTAATCATGACTTCTTATTATTTTAAATTTGTCCCTTAGTCAATGTTTTTTATTGTCTCGTGTTTTAATGGCTTGTTCCAGTTGGGTTTTTTAAACCAAAGGATGATCGACGGGGCAAGACAAGCTAAGACGATGCTGAGCAGGAGGAATGTGACGTAGAACAGGACATTTCCTGTCTGAATTTGGGCAGGAGGGAAGAACCCGATGATAAATGTCGAGAGCGATCCGATCAATCCAAGTCCGCCGACAAGCCACATTCCCGGTTTGCCGCCCGGGATTTGATAAGCGCGGGGGATATTCGGCCGTTTATAGCGCAGCTTGATCGCAGCAGCAAACATTAGGATGTACATCAGCAAGTAGAGCTGAGCGACCATTGCATTGAGGATCCAATAGGCGCTGCTGACCGTCGGCATGACGAGAAAGACCAGAGAGAAGACGGTGACGATCACAGCTTGGGATACCAATAGCGCAACGGGCATCTGATGCCGGTTGAGTTTGCGGAAGAAAGGAGGGAGGTCGCCGCTTTGGGCAGCTCCCAGAAGCCCTTTGCTTGGGCCGGCGATCCAGGTGCTCAGCGTTCCGAACGCGCCAAAGGCCAGAAGTGCGGCAATCACCGGAGTGAGCCAGCTGAGCCCGTAGGCGTTGACAAAGACGGAAAAAGCTTGCAGAGATCCTGCAACGAGGCTGATCTGTTTTTGAGGGACGACAACGGCAATTGCTAAGACCCCGAGGATATAGAGCCCTAGGACAAGGATGGCCGATAATAGGATTGCCTTGGGGTAGTTTTTCTGAGGATTTTCGACGTCGCGGGCATGGACGGCAGACATCTCAAGCCCTCCAAGGGCGACAAGGACTCCGGAAAAGAGGACGAGCTGGGTCGGCGAGCTCATATCGGGGATCAAGCTGTCGATCGTCATGGAGATCTCGATCGGATTTCCGGAAAAGAACCAGAGAATCCCTAGGAGGATGATCAATCCGCCCGGAATAATTGTTCCTGCGATCACGCCGAAGGTGCTGATCCATCCCGATGCCCGCATCCCTAGCAGGTTGGCGAGGGTCGTGGCCCAGAAAATCCCTAAGATCATCGAGAGGGTGTAGTAGGTGTTCGAAGCGAGCGCGGGGTTGAGAATGTAGGCAATTGTCCCTGCAATAAAGGAAAGAAGGGCTGGGTAGTAGATCACATTTTCTGCCCAGAGTAGCCAGACCGCCAAGAAGCCTGTGCGATGTCCGAAAGCTTCTTTGACCCAGGCGAACACCCCCCCCGTTTTGGGCCATCCCGTTGCGAGCTCAGCAGAAACCATGGAGACAGGGATAAAGAAGATGATGGCAGCTACGGTAAAAAAGAAAAGGGAGGAGAAGCCGTATTCAGCGATTGTCGGCCAGTTGCGGACGCTGCTGACAGCGGCGACGTTGATCATGGCCAGGGTAAAGACTGTAAGTTTTTTTGACATATTCTGGGTAAGATTGTTTTGACATAGTTTAACTCGACTTTGCAACTTTTTAGGGTCAAAGGTCGAACGCAGAGGCAAATATCTTAAGGCCTTCGGCCCTAAAAAATTGCAAAGTTGAGTTTAAAGCAATTGCCCCTTAGAGG
>CAZEYJ010000262.1:0-3360 GCA_964516795.1 uncultured bacterium | reverse complement strand
GCTGTGGGAAGTTATTTGAGCAGATCAAGGAGATTGCTCAGGGCAAGGACTCAAGGCTTTCTTCGGGAGAGCAGGTCGAGAGTTTGATTAAAAACGCGGAGTTGGCGGCAACAGTTTGCCGGTTGGGAAAAGGGCATCTTGACGGAGCTGTGCTTGCATTGAATGAAGCGCTTGCTGAATTTCAAAGGGCAAGCGATCTAAAGGACCAGGCGACAAAAGCATGTTATGAGGCGATCCAGATGGCTGAAGACTCCTTGCAGGCAGGAAAAGATAAAGCAGTTTATACGGAAGATTGCCAGAAAAGGATCGATGAAATGCAGAGCGAATTGGCCAAGGTCCAGGAGCGCAGCAAGCAGATTATGGCCTTGATCCAAGAGTTAAAGCAAGATGTTGCAGAAGCAAAACGGGAGGCGGAAGGAAAGTTCGGCTTTTCTGAAGTGGCAGTTGGCGTAGGGGTGGCGGCGATGATGGTTCCCCCTTTGGGCATTAGCTATGGAGCTGCGACGGGATTGAGTGCGATGTATGCTTTTCGCAATGCGTCGACAGTTTCTTGGGCTGCATCGAAAGTTTACAACTGGGCAATGGGAGTCCCTGAGCCTGAGATCAAGTCGATGGAGCAGCGGGAGCTGATCAGCGTCGAGTTCGATAAAAACTCTTCGGGGTATTGGGGCCGTTTTGTCCAGAAGCGTCCATCAGTGACTGTAGGAACGCTTCATGTCAATCTCGGCAAGGGAGTCGAGCTTCCCATCCGTTTTAATCTCAACCACCGCGATAAGATCGCTAAAGAAGAGCTGCTCAATTTATTCGAGGTCATGAACCAAAAAGTGGCAAACGGCGAGCTTGAGCCGAAGCGCTGCCTTGACATTCTTCGCGCGTTAGAAACCGTTGAGATCGATCGAGGAGCATCCTATTCTGCAGAGAAGGGGATCATCAAGACCGGCTCTGCGACTTACGCCATCGTTACCCTGTTAAAAGAGGCGTGCGAAAAGCAACTAGTCATGTTCTCTAAAGAAAAAGATCGGGTCTGGGTCGATTGAGCGAGTCGAGGTAATTTTGCAAAATGGTCGTTGCGGCCATTTCATCGCTGTGCTCGGCTCGTTTTTTGCGGTTCATCCCCGCGTCTTTTAAAGAGCGTTCGACCTGGGCTGAGGTCAGCCGCTCGTCCCAGTAAATGATTGGGTAGGAGAGGATCTCTTCAAGAGCTTTTCCAAAGAGGCGGACGGCTTGGGCCATTTCCCCCTCTTTTCCATTGAGCTGTAAGGGAAGTCCTAAGACGAATGCCTCTATTCCTTTGTAATGGGCGATCTTCTGGTGGATGAGATCGATCGTCTCTTTTGGCGTTTTTCCTGCTCGGACGATCCCGATAGGAAGGGCGATCCGTTTGAGCTCATCGGAAACGGCGAGCCCGATCCGCGTCTTTCCAAAATCGATTCCGATTAATCTTCCCATTAGCGCAACCTGTTTTGCAGCATCGCTGCCACAAAATCTCGGAAGAGGGGATGGGGAGCTGTCGGTTTCGATTTGAACTCAGGATGGAATTGGACGCCGAGCATCCAAGGGTGGTCTTTGACTTCAGCGATCTCGCACAGGTGCCCTTTTTCTAAGATCCCCGAGAGGACAAGGCCCCGTTTTTCGCATTGGTCTTTGTAGAGGTTGTTGAACTCCCAGCGGTGCCGGTGCCTCTCTGAAATAAGAGGGCTTTTGTAGGCTTTTTCCGCTTTGGTCCCCGGCTTCACAAGGCAGTTAAAGGCTCCTAGCCGCATCGTTCCGCCTAAATCTGAAATTCCCTTTTGTTCGCTTAACAGGGAGATGACAGGGTGGGGTGTGTTGGGATCGATCTCAGTGGAGTTCGCTTCTTTAAGGCCAACGACGTGGCGGGCAAATTCGACGCAAAGCACTTGCATTCCTAAGCAGAGGCCGAAGTAGGGGATTTTCTTTTCGCGGCAATATTTGGCCGTCATGATCTTTCCCATCCATCCCCGCTCGCCGAAACCGCCCGGGACGAGATATCCGTCGCAGCCGCCGATCATTTTTTCGACATCCCCTTTTTCAAGGACTTTGTCCGATTCGAAGCGGCGGATCTCGATCTCGATCTTGTTTGCAATAGCGGCGTGATGCAGGGCTTCGAAGACCGATTTATAGGCGTCCTGATGCTGGAGGTATTTGCCGACGATCCCGACCACGACCTTTCCTTTGGGATTGCGCATGTTGTGGAGCATCTTTTCCCAAGAAGCGAGGTCTGCGTTGGATTTGGACAGATCGAGCATTTGACAGATTTTCTGGTCGAGTCCTTGCTTATTGAGGTTGATCGGCACTTCATAAATGCTGAAGGGGACGTCGACGACGTCGATCACAGCTTCTTTCGGAACGTTGCAGAAAAGGCTGATCTTGTCTTTGATCTCCTCGCTTAACTCCTCTTCGCAGCGGCAGAGGATGATATCGGGCATGATCCCGATCTCTCTAAGCACTTGAACCGAGTGCTGCGTCGGCTTGGTCTTGACCTCTCCTGCTGCTTTTAAGAAGGGGACGTAGGTGAGGTGGATATTGAGGCAGTCTTTTGGCCTTTCATAACGGAATTGGCGGATCGCTTCGAGAAAAGGGAGCGATTCGATATCGCCGACCGTTCCGCCGATCTCAACGAGGACGACATCGGTATGGTTCTCTTGGCGGGCGCAGGCTAGGATCCGCTGCTTGATCTCATCGGTCACATGGGGGATGACCTGCACGGTTTTTCCAAGATAGTCTCCGCGCCTTTCCCGCTTAATCACCGCGTCGTAGATCTGCCCTGACGTCGTGTTGGAAAGGGAAGAAATGGGGGAGTTGGTGTAGCGGTAGTAGTGGCCCAGGTCGAGGTCTGTCTCAGCCCCGTCGTCGGTGACGTAGACTTCTCCGTGTTGGAAAGGGCTCATTGTGCCCGGATCTACGTTCAGATAAGGATCGAGTTTAAGCATCGCGACTTTCAGTCCGCGGCTTTCTAGGAGCATGGCGATCGATGCGGCGGTGAGTCCTTTTCCAAGAGAGGAAACGACTCCTCCGCTGATAAAAATGTATTTTGGTTGCATGATAGACCTAAACAACTGGTGAGAGACTGTCACTGAGAGACAATCATAGCCTTTCTCTCTTTTTAAACTCAAATGGGAATATACTTCATCCAGGGCTCTAAGCAATAAAAACATTTTTTAAATATAGGCTGAAAAAGGTCTCCATCCGACATGTCTATGGAGACTTTTTTCAACTTATAACCCAACTTGTCCCCTAACCTCCCTTAGACGCGATAGCGAGATGGACAAAATGCAAGATTCGTGAGGAAGCCAAGGTCGAGACCTTGGCGACGAACGAAGCTTAGCATATTGTCCGTTG
>CAZEYJ010000261.1:0-6449 GCA_964516795.1 uncultured bacterium | reverse complement strand
AAAAAATCCGTGCCTGCCAGTTGATCTATTTCTTTTTGAAATACGTCCATTTTAAGCTCCGATTGTATGGAATAATCGGAGGATTATACACTAAAAATTATTTTTGATAAATGGTATAAGGTGTTGGCAACCCACTTCCTTCGAACTGTTCAAAGAGAGGGGGTGAGAAATGAGGCCAGGGGATCTGATCCTCGTTTCTCTCAAAAAGAGTTAACATATCCGTTTGTTTTTTGTTAAACAAAATTTAAAATTTCTTAATGATTTCTTAAATTTTGAGCTTGAAATTGGCGTGGAGCAGATCTCTGACTTCTTTTTCCAGGAGGTCTGGTTTTTTGGTGCGGGGGAGCTGGAGGACTTTTTTCACGGTCTCTTTTCCGTGCTGCCGTTCTGCGGTGAAGGTGATGGTCTCAAATTTCAACAGGGAGAACTGGTTTAACGAGGCAAAGAGACGGAGGCGGGTGAGGTGGTAGAGCCACAGCACTTCAGGCGGATAGGGGCCGAAGCGGTCGTTGAGCTCGGCGAGGATCGCGTCGATCTCTTCGAATGTGGAGGATTCGCCCAAGCGGTGGTAGATCTCCATGCGGAGAGAGCCTTCGTTGATGTAGGTTTCGGGCAGCGAAGCGGGATAGGAAAATTCCATCTTGGTTTCGACAAAAGAGGGAGAGGATTTGTGCTTGAGCGCGTCGATTGCTTTTTTGAGGAGTTTGCAGTAGAGATGGAAGCCGATGGAGGAGACTTGTCCTGATTGCTGGGTCCCGAGGATGTCGCCGGCGCCGCGGATCTCGAGGTCGCGCATGGCGATCTTCATGCCGCCGCCGTAGCCTGAGGCTTCCACAAGGGCTTGGAGCCGCTTCCTGGAGAGTTCGGGCAGTTCTCTTCTGTGGGGGACGAGGAAATAGGCGTAGGCGGGGCGGTTCCATCTGCCGACGCGGCCGCGCATCTGGTAGAGATCCGCTAGACCGAACGTGTCGGCCCGGTCGATCAGGATCGTGTTGGCATTGGGGATGTCGATCCCGTTTTCAATGATCGTTGTTGCGATGAGGATGTCAGCCTCTCCGTGCTTGAAGGCGTGGAAGACGGTGTCGAGCTCATCGGAGGACATCTGTCCGTGGCCGACGACGATCCGCGCCTGGGGAAGCAGTTTTTGGATCTCGTCGCTCACTCTGAAGATCGATTCGACCCGGTTGTGGATCAGGTAGGCTTGGCCTTCCCGAGACAGCTCGCGGAGGAGGGCATTTTGAATTAGGTGGCCGTCCCGCTCTGCGATGATCGATTTGATCGGAAGGCGGTCTTGCGGAGGGGTGTTGATGACGGAGATCTCTCTGGCCCCGATGAGGGAGAGATAGAGGGTGCGGGGGATCGGGGTAGCGGAGAGGGTGAGGCAGTCGACCCCTTTTTTCAACGTTTTCAAATGCTCTTTGGCGCGGACGCCAAAGCGCTGCTCCTCATCGATGATGATGAGGCCGAGGTCTTTGAACTTGACGTCGCGGCTGATGATCCTGTGGGTGCCGATGAGGATGTCGATTTCGCCTGATGCTGCTCGTTTGAGGGTCTCTTTGACCTCTTTTGCCGAGCGGAAACGGGAGATGACGCCGATGTTGATGGGGAAGTTTGCCATCCGGTCGCAAAAGGTCTCGTAGTGCTGCATTGCCAAAACTGTCGTCGGGACGAGGACGGCTACCTGTTTTTTGCCGTCTGCGACGGCTTTGAAGGCGGCGCGCATCGCCACCTCGGTTTTTCCATAGCCGACATCTCCGCAGATGAGCCTGTCCATCGCTTTAGCGGAGGTCATGTCATCTTTGATTTTTTCGATCGCCTGGAGCTGGTCCTCTGTTTCGACGAAAGGAAAATCCGCTTCAAAGAGGTTCATCTCTTTGGAGTCGGGAGCAAAGGTAAAGCCGCCGTGCAGCGCCCGCTCTGCATTGAGGCGGAGGAGTTGATCTGCGTAGCCGATGATCGCCTGCTGGGCCTGTATCCGCGTTTTTTGCCAGCGGGGAGAGCCTAAAGCGCTCAATGTGGGGATCTCTTCTTTGATGCCGATGTAGCGGGAGACGAGATGCGATTGGGAAACGGGGACGAAGAGCTTGCTGTTTTCTGCGTACTCGAGGACCATGAATTCGGTAAGCTGCCCGGTGTGGTTGGGACGTTTTTCTATCCCGATGTATTTGGCAATTCCGTTGTGGAAATGGACGACGACATCGCCGGGAGATAGCTCGTGGAACTCTGAGGCCGGCGTATGGTGGGTGTTGCGCCATTTTTGCCGGCGAGGCTGATAGCGGTGGGTCAGTTCTGTGACCGGCAGGTAGGCCAGCTGCGAGTCGGCGATGACAAAGCCGCTCGAGAGATACCCTAAATGAAAATCGGTCGATTTAGGCAGCGCGATCTTCTCTTGGGAAAGCTGCTCTTTCAGCGCGTTTGTTTCCGCTTGCGTCGCGCAGAAGAAGTGGAGGTCGAGGTTTGACTTGGCAAATCGGTGCACCCCTTGGAGGATCTCGCTTCCCGTTGTCGCTGCGTGTGTTTCCGATAGGCAGAAGAAGTCCCTGATCTGCTCGAAGGGGTGCTGCCAGCGCTTGGTGTGGACCGTTTGATCGAGGACCTCAAAGCGGATCGGCTGGAGCGGTGTTTTTCCGCTGTAAAAGCTGCGCCCTGTTTTTTTTTCGATTTTGACTTCGGAAAGTTCTTCGACGGGCTGCTCTGCCCAGAAATGGAGCGGATGGGATTGGCATGCTTGATAAAACGTGTCAAATGAGACGAAATATTTTCCGCTGGCCCCCGGCATGTTTTTGATCCCGACATACCGATCTTCAATGGCCAGCAGATTGTTGAAGACAATGACCGTATCTTGGGGAAGATAGTCGAGAAGCGTGCTAGGCGAGGGCTCTTGCTTGAGCAGGTCCCACTCTGAGGCGGGGGAAAGTAGGAGGCTCTCCACTTTTTGTGTCGATTTTTGACTGATCGGATCGAAGATGCGGATCTGTTCGATTGTATCGCCGAAAAACTCGATCCGGTAGGGATCGAATGAGGAGACGGGGAAAAGATCGAGAATGCCGCCGCGGAGCGCATATTCCCCTTTGTCAGAAACAACGGGAACCCGTTGATAGCCCATTTTAGCCAGCGTTTCAGGAAGGGAATCAAATGAAACTGTGCTGCCAACGTTCCACTTATCGCAAAGGGGCTGCAAGGTTGCGGGGGAGGGAAGGTTTTGCAGGCAGGCTTGCAAAGAGGAGAGGAGGATTTGAGGTGTTTTAGCGCGCATCAGCGCAATGAGGGTGTCAAACCGTTTTCCAACGAGGTCTGCAGAAGGGGGGATCTCCTCTGCCGGCAATGTTTCCCAGGAGGGGAATTCGAGGAGGCTTTCCTTAGAGAGGGTTTGGAGGTCTTGGTAGAGGCGGTCTTCAGATCCGCTTGAAATCACAAGGACGTTTTTCTTCGTCGCCTGAGCCAAAAGGAGGATCAGGGCAGCTTTAGGGGCGTCCCAGAGTTCTTCGATCAGGATCGATGGCTCAAGGCGGGACAACTGCTCAAATCCCTCCAAAGAGGGACTTGAGAGCAGTTTGTTTAAAGCGATTTCGTGAGGAGCCATTGTGTTGCTTTTTCAAATGCTTGGGGCAATCCCTCCGGAGATTTTCCGCCGGCCTGGGCTGAATCGGCTTTTCCGCCGCCGCTCCCTCCGACAAGCGGGGAGATCTCTTTAATGAGATGGACTGCTTGCAATCCTTGTTGTACGAGATCTTGGGAGATTTTTACCAGAAGCTGGCAGCGTCCTTCCGATTTGGTCCCGAGAAGAACGACTCCTGAGCGGAGCTGTTGCATGGTTTCTTCCGCTAAGTCGGGAAGCAGTTCCGGATCGACTGTTGCCGTTGCCGCAATGTAGGCGATCGATCCCGCTTTTTCCGCTTTTTCCGCCAGTTGTTTTGCCGTCTGTTTCAGCGCAGCTTTTCTATATTGCTTGAGCTCCTGGGCAAGTCCTTTGTTCTCCTCGATCAGATGGGAGAGCCTTTCCTGAAGCAGATGGGGAGATGTCTTAAGAAGGGCTGCTGAGGCGGCAAGAAGATCTTCTTCTTGGCGGACGATCTCTTCCGCCGCTTTTCCTGTGGCCGCTTCGATCCTGCGGATCCCTGCCGAGATGCTTCCCTCTTTGGCGATTTTGAACAGTCCGATCGACCCGACGCGGCCAGTGTGGGTTCCTCCGCAGAGCTCTTTGGAGAAGTCGATATCGATCACGCGGACGGTCGAGCCATATTTTTCTCCAAAGAACTGCTTGATGTCGGGGCGGTTTTGAACCTCTTCATAAGAGAGTTCATAAGTCTCGACCAACTGGTTCTCGCGGATCTTGTCGTTGACGAGGTCCTCGATCTGGCGCAGCTCCTGGGGAGAAAGCGCCTTGTGGTGGCTGAAGTCGAAGCGCAGCCGCGCAGGTTCCACTAAAGATCCCGCCTGGCGGATGTGCCCTCCTAAGACTTGTTGCAAGGCCCAGTGGAGCAAATGGGTCGCTGTGTGGTTATTCGCGATCAGCTGTCGTCTATTGCCCTCCACTTTAGCGCCGATTGGCTCTCCGAGGATGAGCTCTCCCCGGTCGAGGCGGCCGATATGGGCGATCACTCCTGCATAGGGAGAATGGCAGTTGGAGACGGTAAACTGGGCCGAGCGGTGGAAGAGGACCCCTTGGTCGCCGACTTGACCTCCCATCTCTGCATAGAAAGGAGTCCTGTCGAGGATGATCATCCCTTCTTGTCCTTCGCGCATCGACTCGACGAACTGTCCACCTACCACGATACCGGTGATCGTTCCTTCGGCGACTGTTGTGTCATAGCCTAAAAATTCCGATGGACCGCGGCGCTCGACGAAGTCTTTAAAGAGGTTTTCTTCGACCTCTTGGAGGTGGACAGCTTGGGCGGCGCGCGATTTTTCTTTCGCCTTTTCTTCGAGGATCTGGTAGGCATCCAGGTTGACTTGCAGGCCGGTGTCTTTCGCGATCAGGAGGATCTCTTCGAGAGGGAAACCGTAAGTGTCTTTTAACTTGAAGGCCTCTTCTCCCGAGATCTGTTTGTGGGGGCTTTTTTGCGCATGCTCGATGACGCCATTTAAGATATTTCCCCCTCGCTTCAGCGTCCTGATGAACGCTTCTTCTTCTGCAGTCAAAATCTCTGCGATCCGGTTTTTCGAGCTGACCAGCTCGTGGTAATCGGGCCCCATGATATCAACAAGTCGGGGCAGCACTTTGGCTAAAAAGGGCTCCTGCATGCCGAGCATCCTTCCGTAGCGGACGGCGCGCCGCAGCAGCTTTCTGAGGATGTAGCCCCTTTCGATGTTGCTCGGCTGGGCGCCGTCGGCAATTGCAAACGAGAGGGAGCGGATATGGTCGGCGATCACATGGAAAGCCGGCGCTAAATGCAGGTCGGCCGGGTTGTATTTTTTTCCCGACACTTGCTCGACGGCTGCGATCAGGTTTTGGAAAATATCTGTGGCGAAGACGGTGTCGACTCCCATTTTCAATGAAGCGACGCGCTCAAGGCCTGAGCCGGTATCGATCGATTGTTTGGGAAGGTTGTGGAATTTTCCGCTTGCATCCCGGTTGAACTGCATGAAGACCAAGTTCCAAAATTCAAAAAAACGTTCGCCGCTCGCATCTTCTAGAGGGGAGCGGGCGGTCCCATACTTTTCTCCTTTGTCAAACAGGAGCTCGGAACAGGGGCCACAGGGGCCAGTGTCTCCCATCGCCCAGAAATTGTCCTTTTCGCCCAGGCGGGTGATCCTTTTTTCCGGGACGATCTTTTTCCAAAGCTCAAACGCCTCGTCGTCGTCTTGGAAGATGGTGATCCAAATTTTTTCTGGGTCGATTTGGAAGACGGAGGTGGAGACCTCCCATGCAAAAGCGATAGCTTTTTCTTTAAAATAGTCGCCAAACGAGAAATTGCCCAGCATCTCGAAAAAGGTCAAATGGCGCGATGTATGGCCGACGTTGTCCAGATCGTTGTGCTTGCCGCCGACGCGGATGCACTTTTGCGACGTGGCCGCCCGGGTGTAGTCTCGAGGGCTTTTGCCGAGAAAAACGTCTTTAAATTGGTTCATTCCCGCGTTGATGAAGAGCAAGGTGGGGTCGTCGTGCGGGACGACGGGAGAGGAGGCGACGATGGCATGGCCTTTGTCTTTAAAATATTTAAGGAAGTTGCGGCGAATTGTTTGTGATAACATAGAAATGACCCCGTCTTTCAAAAGCAGCCAGCTTATCATAGCCCTAAGAGAAAAGTCAAATAAGAGACTGTCTCTCCAGCAGCTCCCGCTGGGAGCGGGAGCTGCTGGCAGGACACCTGCAAAGGTGCATAAAAATTTTAATTACTGTACAATGCTCTCTGCTTAACTCAATTCAAGGAAGCAGAATGCATCTTTTCGAATGTCTCCAAAGTATCCCGGATCCCCGCAAAAAGCGTGGAGTTCGCCACCCGTTT
>CAZEYJ010000260.1:0-4498 GCA_964516795.1 uncultured bacterium | reverse complement strand
TCGCACCGCTCAATCAGCTGCTTTTTTCTGAAAAAAGACTCATGTGGACCGATCTAGAAGGGAACATTTGTGGAGATGGGACGCCAGAGCTCATCCTTGTCCCAGCAGTTGCGTTTGATTTTGCAGGGCGCCGTCTTGGATATGGACGGGGGATTTACGATAGGCTCCTATCTCGCCTCTCCCTCTTTTCGATCGGAGTTGCTTTTACAGAACAACTCTCGCCCCTTCCTTTACCCCAAGGAACCCATGACAGGTCCGTCTCTAAGACCCTGTTTTTTTAGCATCTCGCCTTGATACGCAATAACGTTGGCCAGGACATCCATTTGCAGTGACAAGAGAACCTGGCGAGACGCTTGAGCACATCGAATAGACCCCCTCGCTCGCACATTGCCAGACCACCGTATAAGGGGTCATTGAAACATCAGGCTGTCCAGGAGGATTGTAGGGAGTGCTTGAGAGATTGGTCGTAAAATTCTTCTGCTCCCCCGGTTGAAAAGTTGCCTGCCCGAGGTAAGTCCCATCGGCTCCCTGAATCGTCGCCGTTAAAATCGCCGGCGAATCGTTGAGAAGCATCACCGTATGCCCCCATAAAGCGAGCGGAAAAAGAAAACACCAGATCCCTTTCAAATCCTACCTCTCTGAAGACGCCTCCTTGTGAGCCCAACGAAAATCGATCTGTCCGACAGGAGAAACCATCACATCCTTCACCGTATCATTAGCGAGATAATTCATCGCAAAATGGAAGATTGGGATGATCGGCATCTGCTCCATCAAGAGCTGCTCGGCCTCACGAAAGATCTGCCTCCTTTCACCTGAATCTCTACATAGATCAGATCGGGTGATAAGATCAATATAGGTGGGATGCTCCCACTGCGTCTTATTGGTGCTATTTTCTTTAAACTTAAACACTTCAAGAAAAGAAACGGGGTCAGAAAAATCGGCAATCCAAGAGCTCATCGCTATCTGGAAGTCGTGCGATCGGAGCCTGTCATAAAAAATCTTTTTTTCCAAAGGCTCCAGCTCCACCTTAATCCCGAGGGCATTCTCGATCTGCTTTTGGACAGCCTGAAGGACCACAAGAGAGCGTGGATTGTTCGAAAAAGAGACCTTGATCGGGCTGAGCGCTTCTTTAGAAAGATTCATCTGCTCACAAGCAAGAGCGAGGAGGTGCTGCGCTTCGGAAAGATTGTTATCGGTGATCAAGCCTAGAGGATGGAGATTCAAAGCTGGGGGAACAAACGAGCGAGCCGGTAGCTGACCTCCTTGCAGAATATGTTCCGTAATTTCTTTTCGATTCAGCGCCGCTGAAACGGCCCTTCGAAACGGCAGACAAGCGAACGGATTGGGCGGCCCCTCTACAGAGGGTTCCGTGTTAGTCTGAAGAAAACAAGTGCCCAAGAAAGGGCTGATCCGGAGCCTTTTTGCAGCCGATAAAGGAGCGATCGCGTCGAGGGGAAGAGTGGAAAGAGGGCTTCCTACCCAGTCGAGCTCCCCCTCTTCAAACAATTGAAGTTCTGCCTCTTGAGACACCATCAGAAGCTGTATTCCCGGAAGTTTTACCCCTTTTGCGTCCCAATAAAGGGAGTTTTGAGCCACCTCGATCTCGCTTCTTGGCTTCCATGTTCTTAACTCAAAAGGGCCGTTAGCCACAAAAGTATCCTGAGTCACCGCCCAACGAGAGTTTTCAAGATCGATTCTACGGTTTACTGGAAAATAAATCGGGTAAGTAAGGAGCTCAAGAAAGTAGGGGCAAGGAAGCTCCAATTCCACAACGAGTGTCTTCGAATCGGGCGCTTGAATCCCCACTTTTTCCAGACCAATCTCTCCATTCTTTGCTTTTTTGGCTCCTTTGATTGGATAGAGCATATAGGCCATATCGCAAGCGAATGTAGGATCGAGCACCGTTTGCCAGCTATGCAGAACATCCTGAGCTGTCACCTTCTCATGATTTGACCAACGGCTCTTTCTCAAATGAAACACATAGCGAAGCCCATCATCTGAAACCTCCCAACTTTCAGCCAAGGCAGGCTCAGGAAATCCCTCTTTTCCAATTCGGAGCAGCCCCTCAAAAAGGAGCTTCACCACAAAAAGCGAATTGTAATCCCTGACCCGTCTTGGATCCAGCGAGGTCGGTTCCTCTGAAATATTGATCCGCAAAAGGTCTGATTCTGGCAGAGAGGAGTCGGAACACCCTCCGAACAAAAAGAGGATAAGTAACAAAAGAGCCTGCATAACGCCTCACGACTCTACCACACCTTCCGAAAATAAGAAAAGAGGGTTGATCTTCATCAGCCCGATCTATTATGAGGAGCTTTGAGCGAACCTGTTTTAAGGTAAGGAGACCCCGTGCAAAAAGTCGGCAATGAGATCTTCTTTCGACGCCCTATGACCTATTTTGGGGTAGCCCCCAACCTCTGTGATGAACGAGAAACTCCAGCCCTTCATCTTTCATTCAATTCAGAAAGAGAGCTCCCGCCTTGCGGCCTTTTTATCCTTTGGTTTGAGACCGATCTCGATCCTTTTTGATCGATTTTTCAAAACAGAAAACCTTGTGCACACATGGTTTTGCGAACATTTTCTCATTCTTTTTTCGGCACCCACTTGATTTAATTTTCAATTTGAGATTAACATGCCAGTATGTAATCCGGACTCGATCGGAAAAGGAAAAAGACTTTGCCGAAAAAACCCGAAGCAGAAGGGTGAAGAGGTCCAGAAAGATCTTCCAAAATGGAGAACCAAAAATGCAGAACAAGTCTTTTAAACTAGCGCCGACGGTTGTGGCTTCGATGCTCGCAGCAACATCCGGTTTCGCTGCGCAGAACACCAATGCTAAAGGTGCGAACGGATCGTGCCGGCCACAAGACAGCTTCCAGCAAGGCTATGAGCTGAGCCAATCTCAAATGATGGCTGCTTATAATGCTCCTGCTCGGATTGATGTCCGTGGAGCCTGGGATGTATTCATCACTGGCAGCTTCATCTACTGGCAGCCAACCCAAGATTCAATGAGCCTTGGCAGCTTGATGACAGGGACAAACACCCTCATCGACGGCACCTACACAGGGACCTACCTCTCTCGCAGTTCCGATTTTCATCCTGGCTTCAAAGTAGGTCTTGGGATGAATTTCGATCACGACAACTGGGATACTTTCCTCGAGTACACCCGGCTGCATGGCGAAACGACAACAAGCGCGACAGCTGGATCGGGTCAGTACATCAACTCCAACTGGGGCGATCCTGACACCAACACAGCTGCCTACAACAGCATGTCGAGCGCCTGGAGAGTCAACTACGATGCGATCGACTGGCAACTGGCTCGTGCTTACTACAACGGCACAAGCCTGACCTTCCGACCCTTCTTCGGTCCTCGTGCTGCGTTCTTCGAACAGACCATGACCAACAAGTACGCACGTCCTGCATCGACTGTTCAAAATACAGACAGCCGCTCCTACAAATCGTGGGGAATCGGTGCGATGGCAGGGATCGAGTCACGCTGGCTGCTTGGCGAAGGCTTCCGTCTCTACGGCGATGCCCAAGCTGACATCCTCTACACTCACTACCACGATTTCTCCACAGTTGTGGATAACGTGTCGGTCATTGCTGTGAAAGACATCAACATGGGTCAACAGACTTTTGGGCTTCTCCGTCCTCATATGGATGTAGAGCTTGGAATCGGCTGGGGCACCTACTTTGATACCTCCAACTGGCACTTTGACCTGCTGGCTGGATACAACTTCCAAGTGTTCTGGAACCAGAACATGTTCAGAACGTTCTTCAATGATGTCACCGACTATCAGAGCGTTCAGAACCTGGGTAACCTCTACATGCAAGGGTTGACCATCACAGCTCGGTTCGATTTCTAATCGAATTTCTGCAACGGTTCACCAATCGTTCGGCCAGGCCAGGAGAAATCCTGGCCTGGTTTTTTTTATCCTGGAATGTAAAGCCGCTTTAACAAGAATCCAATATAGTCGATTGAGTTTGAATTGACTATAATGGAAGCAAACTCAATCTTTACGATTGATCAAATTAGCGATGAGAGCTGTCCATCCTGTTTGATGAGAGGCCCCGAGGCCCCTTCCCGACTCTCCGTGAAAGAATTCGTAGAAGTGGAGAGGGAACTCCCTTTCTTTTGGATGGTTTTGCAAAGCTGGCCTCTCTCCTTTGTAAAGCCGGAGAAGTCGCTCTCTAAATCCGTTTGCCATTTCCCTTAGAGATACCCTTTTTTCTCCCTTCACTCCGATTGTAAAGCCAGAACCGAGCCCCTCTTCTAACCGTTCGAGCGTCTCAATCATCAAATAGTTCATCGGAAACCAGATGGGCCCTCTCCAGTTTGAATTTCCCCCTTTAATGGCTCCCTCTGCCTCTCCTGGCTCATACCGGATCTGGCCGAGCTTTGTAATATAAGGGTTCTTTTTGTGTGCTTTTGACAAACTTCTGAGTCCATACTCTGAGCGAAACTCTTCAGGATCCCAAACACGTTCCAGCACCCTTCTGATCT
>CAZEYJ010000259.1:0-1938 GCA_964516795.1 uncultured bacterium | reverse complement strand
CTTGGTTCTTGAGCGTGTACGAACTTAAGGTGTATATCGGCAAAAATGCTGGCGGGACCGTTTTTTCAAATATATTTTAATATTTTAGCGAAGCCAATTTTTTCTCACCTCACGCTCCCAGCGGGAGCTGCTGAAACCAGTAAACATGATTAGGATGAAATGTACCATTTTGTTACACTCGCTCGCGTGGAAAAGGCTCTAGAGACCTCAAATTGATCCCAGAGGAGGCGTTGAAGGACCTTTAATCAATCTATTTTTATCTTGAGGAGGCAGGCATGCGTATCTTTCATTCAATGGGTCACGTTCTAGGGGGAACTTTACTGATCGCAGGGACGACCATTGGCGTGGGGATGCTTGCACTTCCTGTCGCGACCGGAGAAGCTGGATTTTTCCCTGCTATTATAGTTTATATTTTGTGCTGGCTGTTCATGCTGTGCACGGGACTTCTTCTCCTGGAGGTTTGCTCCTGGATGCCAAAAGATTCGAATTTGATCACGATGGCCCAGAAACTGCTCGGCCCCGTCGGCAAAAATGCCTGCTGGGTGGTCTATCTTTTTCTTTTTGTGACTGTGATGATCGCCCACGTGGTGGGAGGGGGCGCCGTCCTCAGCCAGATCTTTAACGGGGCAATCCCCGAATCTGTCGCGATGGTCATTTACGTTTTGATTTTCTCCCCTGTCGTCTATTTCGGGACTAAGTGGGTCGACCGGTTGAACATCACGCTGATCCTTGGGGTGGCCATTTCTTATTTCCTTTTTATTGCCGTCTCCTATCAGCATGTGAATGTGAGCTTTTTGGAGAGGGCTAGCTGGTCAAAAGCTTGGCTGGCGCTTCCTGTCCTGTTCACAGCTTTTACATTTCAGGTCATTATCCCGACTTTGATGACCTATATGGACCGGAATGTTAAGAAGGTCCGTTTAGCGATTCTGCTCGGGACGAGCATTCCGCTGGTCGTCTATTTGATCTGGGAGTTTCTTATTATCGGCATTGTTCCTTTGGAAGGGCCGAACGGCCTTGTCGTGGCAGCTCAGCAGGGGTGGAATGCCGTCAGGCCTCTGAAAGAGCTTGTCGGAAGCCCAATTGTATTTGCGATCGGCCGCTCCTTTGCGTTTTTCACGATGACGACTTCCTATATTGCGCTGGCGCTGGCCTATCTCGACTTTCTGGCGGACGGGCTCAAGGTGAAGAAGCAAGGAATAAAAAAAGCGCTCCTTTGCCTGGCCGTCTTTACTCCCCCGACTTTTGTCGCGCTCGTCTATCCTCATATTTTTATTACGGCGCTCAGTTATGCCGGAGGCTTTAGCTGCGCAATCCTGTTTGGGCTTTTCCCTCCTCTCATGGTCTGGGTGGGGCGTTATATTAAAAAATATGATCGCAATCCTCAGCTTCCCGGGGGCAAGCTCTTTCTGTTGTCTTTGATGTTCTTTGTTTTGATTGAACTGGGGATTGAGATTACTCAAGAACTGCTCAAGTAGGAGGTCGCGGTGGATGTTGTTTCGCTGTCTTTGCCGGAATTAAGACTGGTGCGTCCTAAAGTATTTAACGATGCCAGGGGTTTCTTTCGAGAGACCTACCGGGATTCTGCTTATCAGAAGGCGGGGATTGGTACCTTGTTTGTCCAGGACAACCATTCCTTCTCTAGAAAGGGGACGATCAGGGGGATGCATTTTCAGCGGCATCCGGGACAGGCGAAATTGGTCTCTGTCATTTTAGGGACGATTTTCGATGTCGCGGTCGATATCCGGCCGGAAAGTCCAACTTTCGGGCGATGGGAGAGTGCGATCTTAGATGGAATGCGAGGGGAGCAGCTCTATATTCCGGTCGGATTTGCCCATGGGTTTTGCGTTCTGAGCGAAGCTGCCCATGTGGTTTATAAGGTGAGCAGCGTCTATGATCCTGACGAAGAGATGGGGTTTGCATTTGATGATCCCGATGTAG
>CAZEYJ010000258.1:0-15645 GCA_964516795.1 uncultured bacterium | reverse complement strand
GGCAACAAAAGTCATGCCAAAGCGCTTTTTAAACTGTCGCCTTGCAGTGGATGCATCGACGGCAAGTTTTTTAAAGTCGCTGTCTTTCCACCGCTTCTCAGGATGTTTTTCAACGGCTTCTACCAGTGTTTGCACAAGGTTAGAAACAAGATTTGGATGAGATAGGGGTTTGCATCGTTTACAGGGACGGAACGAGGCTAACAGAGCATCTTGGGCGGTTTCAAAAAATTCGCAGTTGTCTATCTTTGGTTTTCTTGCAGGGCATGTGGGGCGGCAAAACACCCCTGTGGTCTTAACCCCTACAAAGAATATCCCTTCATAAGCCTTATTTTTGCTCAATAGAGCGCGATAATATTCTTTACGGTTCTTCTCCTGTAGCATCCTATTTCTCCTCTTTTTCTCCCCATTGTAGTCAACCTAGTGCTAATCTGCCGCCGAATTTCAGGCATGGATTTTTGTTTGATCCTGCCTATCTCTGATATCTTGCTATTTTCTCTTCTTCTGATGAGCTAAACATGTTGTCCGGTACAAAGAGTTGATCTGTTTGTATAGCGCTAAGTCTCATGTATTCAGGTGGTTGCGACTTTTTAGAGAGGTTTAGTTGTTGTTTCTAAACGACTTAGCTCCTTGACGTTCAAAGAGATATTTCCTTGAAGAGCTGTCGCTTCTTGGATGTTAGTCACTTCAGATTGTCTCGATTGATATTTAAAATAAAGATCTGTGATTTTAAAAACATTAGTTTAGTTTAATTAAAGGTTTAGTTATAATTGCTTTTGTGTTGATATAACATTTTTAATACTTATATTAGGTGGTGATATGGCAAATCATATTAATCTGTCGAGTTCCGTCGGCGGCTTGCCGGGATTGAGTTCATTAGATCCTGTAGTAAACTTACAAAACCCAGGCGCAGCGCCAGAGTTTGAAGAAGAAGATGGTGTTTTAGATGCGCAGAGGGATCCGACCAAAATCATTGGAGCCTTGTCTGACGATGTCATGTTCAAGATTTTCTCTTATTTGCCCAAATCAGACTTGCGCGCCTGTGCAAGAACATGTAGTTCAATGAATGTGTGTGTAGAGACCCATGAAACTTACCTTGTAAAGAAAGGGTTAGCTCGCTTGCATGAGGAATCGGCGGTGTTTATCGGTCAGCTGATGGATAGCGTAGAGAGCCAAGACAAAAAAGAGGCGTTGATGAGAATCCTTTCGTGGGTTGATATCGATCTGGATGCTCCGCCTTTGCCGCCTTTAAACGAGTTAGAGGCTGACACAAAAAATCAAATTATTCATTTCCTCGCGGATTTAAGCGAAAAGGAATTAACCGATCTGAAGAATCGCATTGCTGTCCCAACGTGTTACAGCCATGTGTTTACGATAGCTCAAATCTGTAAGGGGATTCCTGCAGTACGGGATTGTCCTAATGAAATGAGTCAATATTTTCTCGTTACACTACTTGTTCAGCAACTGATAGAAGTGGGAGCATATGATCAAGCTTTTGAGATAGCCAAGATCCTTCCTCCGGCTGAAATGCAATTCAGTCTAATTGAGATTATTTCTGGAAAATTAGCAGGGGCGGGAGATCTAAAAGGGGCTATTAAGGCATTAACGGATCATATTGATCGAGATTTTTTATCGGCCTCATCGTTTCTTCCGATCTCAAATGCATGTAGGGAGCCGGAGCATTTTGTTCAAGTCATCGCAGCTGTGGAAACATGTCTTTGCGGCGGGGAACAACGGCTTGCTCTAGGCAGGATTGATGACGACTGTGCTGAGATTGTTCAGGGGTTATTACAACAAAAAAGCATAGGAAGAGCGATTGATTTGGCAGAGGCAATTCCTAATGAATCGATCAAGATCAAACTATTAAAAACTATTTGTCAATTTCTTGTAAAAGAAAACAGATTACAAGAAGTCCTTGTAGTGGCGAATGCCATTCCTAAAACAGGGGATGGGGATCGTGTTCGTCACAAGATTGCCATCACTTTTGCAGAAAAAGGGCGCTTGGATGACGCTAGACAAGTTGGAGAGGGGATTTCTGACCACCAATTAAAAGCCTCCACACTGAGCGAGATTGTTAGAATTTCCATTGACGGTCTCATCCAGAGAAAGGATGTAGAGGGAGCTCTTGAGATGCTCGGGGAGTCTTCTGAATTAACTGCATGGGAGCAATCGCGATTTTTTCTAGACATAGCTAAGCAGTTTATCGATCAAGCAGACTTTGATCGAGCTGTTGACATAGTAAGCCGCATGAGGGCTAGTTGGGCAGAACAAAGCGCTCTTTACATCACAATTTGCGATGGGCTTATCGCAGCAGGAAATCGAGCTAGAGCTTTTGAAATCATTGCTCAAGCTATCAGCGCAGCAGAGCGGATCTCAGGAGAAAAGGACCCATATCTCAAAGAGGATGTCTATGGAGGGCTTGCTGCTTGGTTTGTCAAGATGGGAGAGAAGGGCCAAGCGGCAGAGATGCTACGCCATGTTCTTGCCGAAGAAGATCAGATCGCCCAGATGATCCAGTATTTGGAAGTCAGCGCGAAAGACGATGCGGAAACAGAGAGTGACGGCGCAGAGGAGGAGTTTGACTTTTTAATCCCTTGAGCTCCCACAAAACTTAGGTTGCGCTTTTTGCTTTGCTTTAGGTATACACTGATGCTGCGAACGCATTTTCTAACTTTGGTCTCTATCTTCTATGATTGGGTTTTGTCCGCTTGCTTCCGGTTCCAAAGGCAATTGTCTTTATGTAGGAACGCCTCATGTCAAATTATTGATCGACGCGGGCCTTAGCGCTAAAGGGATTTCGGAACGTCTTGCTCAAATCGGGGTAGGGCTTGATCAGATCGATGCGATTTTAGTGACGCACGAGCATACAGACCATATTCGCGGACTCGATGTGCTTTCGGGAAGATGGGATATTCCGATCTTTGCTAATGGGGATACGGCCAAAGCTTTCCTGCCTTTGTTCAAACGAAGGCCTCGCCTTAAGATCTTTTCTACGGGCGAGGTATTTGAGTTTGGCGACTTGGAGATCCATCCGTTCAGCATTCAGCACGATGCCGTGGACCCTGTTGCTTTCACAATCCGCACTGCAGGTTTGAAATTAGGGGTCTGCGCCGATGTGGGGTTTGCCACTACCCTTGTCATCAATCAATTGAAAGGGTGCGATTATCTTTATCTCGAAGCGAACCATCAGCCTTCCATGGTCCATGCTTCCGCGCGGCCGGCTGTTTACAAGCAACGGGTATTGAGCAGGCAAGGGCATCTGTCGAACGAGGAGTGCGCGCAGCTCATCGGCGAAGTGTTCCATTCCGATCTCAAGCATATCCACTTGGCGCATCTTTCAAGCGAGTGCAACTCCCCTGAGCTTGCGCTCGAGATCATTGGAGCAAAGCTTCAGGAGCTTAGGGCGGGAACGGAAGTCTCGATTGCCTTTCAAGACCAGATCAGCCGTTCTGTCGCATTTTAATAACCCAACTTGTCCCCTATCTTGTCCGAGACGTTAGCGAAATATACGAGGTATAAGATTCTCGACGAAGCCAAGGTGGTTACACCTTGGTAAGGAGAGAACCGCAGTAGATCGTATATTGCAGCCAGCGTATTCGGATAATTGGAGCTATTTTTATGCAAAAGACCAAAATAAGTAAAACGCTTCTGTTTAAAGACAGTCGATTTTACTCCTTTATCCGCGAGCTGCAATAGAGAATCTGCAGCGCTTCACTCGTCGTTAAGATTTAATCACTCCTAGCTTCCTCGCGAATCGTGCATCTTCTCTATCTGGCGCGCTTCTTAAGGGAGGATAGGGGACAAGTTGGGTTAATAGCTTTTTAGAATTTCAGTAGTCCATAACAGAAATTGTTGCAGCTTCGTTAGAGACTGTCTCTTAAGATTGAGATGCATTTGAGAAGAAATTTTCGTTTGAAGCTGTCGTGGCAAGTTCTAAGGCATCGACAAGGCGGACGATGTTCTCTGATGCGTGGGTTTCCCCCCATTGAGGATTTTTTCCGGGGCGTCCTGCAAGAATCCAATTGTGGCGGTAGACCTGTCGTCGCTTTTCAAAAGATAAGGACTGTAGTTTCTCCTTTGCGGCGAGGATGACGGCCTGCACAAAATTCTGCCTGCTTCCAAAGATGTCTTGAGGTGGGGAGCTGGGTGAAGAGGCGCTTTCTTTTTTGTTGATCCTTTGTTGCATTTCGATCGGTAGATCTTTAAAGATCCCTTGAAGAACATCCAGATCGTGTCCGCAATGGATCGCCTGGAAGAGGGTCCCAAGGGTTGTGTGGCATTTGTAGCTCGAACAGGCTGCATGCCGGGCTGCAATTTCATTGCATTGCAATCTGGTCTTTATATCGATTTCTTGAAGCTCTCTATCTAAAATAAAGATCAGGGAGTTGTGATTGAGGGTCATGACATGAAACATGTAACCGGAAAGCCGCTGGGCGAAGTGTTCAACCGTTTTAGGAAGGGCTGTTAGCTGGTTAAAGGAGAGGTCGAGCAAGGAGAGTCTTGGCGGGGTTCCAAAAGAGCTTGGCAGGTGGATGAGGCGATTGTGAGAAAGATAAAGCCGCATGAGCTTAGGCAGGCTGCAGATCACTTCAGGAAAGGTTGTTAGCTCGTTATGGGAAAGTTCCAGACTTTTTAAGCTCGAGAGATGATTGAAGGATTTTGGGAGATCGGAGAGTTTGTTATGGGAAAGATCGATTGATTCGAGGTGTGCCAAATTGCCGATTGTTTCCGGGAGAGTTGAGAGTTTGTTGTCGCTGAGGTGAAGCGATGTGAGTTGGGATAGGTTGCCGATCGTTCCTGGAAGGGTTTCGAGTTGGTTGCTGGTGAGTTGAAGGCTGGTAAGAAGAGAAAGCCTGCAGAGCGTTTCGGGAAGGCTGACGAGCTGGTTCCCGGCTAACAGGAAGGTGCGAAGGTTGTGAAGTCGGTAGATAGGGTCTGAGATGTGGGTGAATTGGTTTCTAGAGAGGTCTAACCAGGTCAGCTGGGTGAAATTGCCGCACGTTTCCGGGAGTTGCGTCAGGTGGTTATTGGCAAGGAGAAGGTTTTTGAGCTGTTTAAGTTCGCCGATCGCTTTGGGAAGGGTAGTGAGTTGGTTGCCTGATAGGTCAAGGACGCTAAGGTGGGTGAACTTGCCGATCTCGGGCGGCATAATTTCCAGGTTCATGCTCATCAGATTTAAGCGCTCGAGCAAAGCCCTCTTTTCTGTATTTTCTACATCGTTTAACCAATGCCGGATGGCATGGGCATTCATGGGAAAAGGGTTCTCCTCAAAATTGAGTGCTCCATGGATCCTTCTCCATGCAGATTCGAGAGTTTTATCAAGTTTTTTTTGCATCGTTCTGTAGGGATGGGCTTCGAATCCAAGAACGAGAGCATCTTTTCGAATGGGAAGGCCCATCTCTCTCAATTGGTCGGTCAGATCGCTAAATCTTTCAAAGTAGGGACGGCCGGGAATGTTGTTGCCGGGAGCTCCAAAGGGAAGGTCTTCAGGTGCAACTGCACTCATGATCTGATCGACAAGCCGATAGCTGAGATCAACTTTATAGATCAGGATCTGAAGATCCGGGTTGTGCGCCGTTTCGATGAGTTTGAACCAACGGGGCCCGATCACATGCTGGTCGATGATCGCGCGCCATAAGAGGCATGTTTTTCGCGCGCTGGCCAAAGTGTTTGCATCCTGTAGGCGTCCATTTCCTGTGGCATATTTGAGGACGATGGCCAGAGAATCGTAGTTCAGAAGGTTTAGGGAGCTTAAGGGTTCATCCGGGATGTTTTCATTAAGAGAAGGGTAATTTTGAATTTTACTTGCCATAAATAAGTTGTAAATAAAGTTTTGTTTGAATTTAGATGTGTGTTTGATTTTGTTTGAATTTTATCAAAATTGATAGTTTTTATCAATTTTATCAATTAAACGGATTGAAAGATTCTCTTTTTCTTCAGACGGTCCGGCAAGATCTTGCTTGATCTGGCTTTTTTGGTAAGAGGACACTTCGTTCAATTTTTTTTTAACGACTTCGATCACGCTGTAAATGAGGAATTTCTTTGAGAAGGGCTCTACATCAAAGAAGGTTTGCGCATGGTTGGCAATCTGTTGTTTCATTTCTGGGGAAAGTTGATGAAGTTCGTGATTAAGGGCTTCATCGTCAGCATCCCGTAGGATCCCTTGGCAAAGAGTTCCTAATGGCGATTGGCAGGGGTAGTTTAAGAAGGTGTTATATTTTGCGGCCACATCTTGAAATCGGAAGAGGTTCTTATGTTCAGCTTGATCTTGCTCGAGCAGAGTGAGAAAGGGATTGCCGTTCAGGTGCAGCTGTTGCAATTGGGGCAGATGGTGGATGGCAGTTTGAATACTGGTCAGATGGTTATCAGAGAGGTAAAGGTAGCTTAACCGGCTCAAATTTTCAAGGGAATAGGGAAGTTCTGAGAGGCTGTTTCTTGATAAAAACAATTCTTCGAGACTGCAGAGATGGGTAATGGAGGAGGGGAAGTTTTGGAGGCAGTTTCGCGAAAGGCCGAGCTTGGTCAGCTGAGTGAGGTTTTGGATGCTGTGCGGCAGCGCGGTCAATTGGTTGTCAAAGAGGTAAAGTGTTGTGAGCCGGGTGAGGTTGCCAAGCGTTTCTGGAAGGAAAGTGAGTTGATTGTTAGAAAGGATGAGTTCGGTAAGGTGGTAAAGATTACCGATCGAAGGGGGGAGCCTCATCAATTGGTTGCCTTGGAGGGAAAGCCATGTAAGCTCCGTGAAATAGCCGATTTCAGAGGGAAGGGTTGTGAGTTGAAGTGTGGATAGATTAAAGTTTTCTAAAAGGGGGATTTGTTGCCGATTGGCGGGATTGGCCAGCCATGCGCGAATCGTTGTCGCCTGATGGGGAGCGTAGGAGTGCAAGGATGGATTCCGGACAAGGATTTTAGACCAGACTTGTTCAAGGGAAACATCTAGCTTCTGTTGGACTTCTAAGTATTTGAACGGAGAGATACCTAAACTTGAGCGCCTGGAAGGGATAGGAGCTCCTGTGTGTTTAAGCGTTTCAGTCAGACGATGGAACTTGGGAAGAGAAGAGGGCTGCCAATCATCGGATGGGGTTTCATCTTCGATCGTCCTTTCAATTTGGGTGGCAAAGGAGCTCAAGTTGGGGTGGGGGATCTGTCGTGTTTTCTGCCAGTACAATTGGAATAGGGTCAGATCGGCTGTATCGCGCCATGTTTTGCAGACAAGGCGTATGGATGCCAGTGTTTCTGTGCCTTGTGGATCGTAGGGGTCGGCGGCCCATTTGAAAATTTCTGATAAGAGATCAAATGAAAGGTCGTTAATTTCTTTTACGGAATTTTTTCCCCATAAGTTGTCATTAAGGTCGATTTCTATCTCGTCTCTATTTGGAGAATCGAACTCGATCTCGCCTTCCTTCCTATCAGTTTCGGCCTTTTTTTCATCGATTGCTTGAAAAGTTTGGAATATGGGGGGATGGTAGAGGGAAATAAGGGAATAGCTTGGGCCAGACATTGTTCACTCCAAATAGCAGATTAATCAGTCACAGTGGGATGGTCAGCCCGTCAAAGGCCATCCGTGTGCGGCAGTCGAGTTTGCAGTCGTCGATGATATCGAATTGCATCTGGATTTTTTTGAGCAGGTCGAGGTCGCAGTGTTTGGGGTCGTGGTGGGTGATGATCCAGTCTGAGACTTCTGCGTGTTTAAGCATCACGGCAGCGTTGGCAATCGAGGAGTGGCCCCAGCCGACCTTATAGAGGTATTCTTCCGGCGTGTACTGGGCCTCATGGATGAGAAAATCGCATTTTTTGAGGAAGGCGATTTGGCTTAAGTAGGGATTTAGGCGGGGATTCGACTTAGTAATGGCATTGGGATTTCCGTGGTATCCCATGAGAAACTCATTGTCGGTGACGTAGCCGAAAGTGGTTTTGTTGCATTGGATTTTAAAGCAGAGAGTTGCCCCCGGATGGAAAGCATAATGGGAATCGATGACAAAGCGGCCGACTTCAAAAGGCTCTCCCTCTCGGATATCATGGAAGTGCAAGGAGGCTTGGATATCGTCGAGCCGGACGGGAAAATAGGCGTAAGCGAGCATTTCGGTGAAAATTTCGCGGGCAGTTTTTTCAAAGCCGATCGGTGTGTAGATGTGGACGGTGCACTCAGGATCATAGATAGGCATGAAAAATGGAAACCCTGCGAGATGGTCCCAATGGGTATGGCTGAAGAGGAGATGGATCTGTTTGGGTTTGGATTCTTGAAGGAGGGTGCCTAGCGGGCGGATTCCCGTTCCTGCATCAATGATCAACAGGTCATGGCCGTAGCGGACTTCAAGACAGCAGGTATTGCCCCCGAAGCGGACATAATCTGCGCCTGAGACGGGATTGGAGCCGCGGGTTCCCCAGAATTTGATATAGTTGCTCGTAGAATGTTTTTTGGGAAGATAGCAGTGCTTGATCCCTGAAGCATAGGAATCTTTTCCCGAAAAGGGTTCAGGGTGAAGAAGCCCTTGGAAATAAAGTTTGAACAGAGCAAGCAGGGTTGAGGGCTCGAAGGGCTTTTCTAAGAAGTAGTCTCCCTGCTGTTTGATTGCCGTGTGGTAGTTTTGTGCCATGACGTTGGCGCATGTCATGATGACGCCGATGTGTTTGGTCCGCGGATCGGTCTTGATCTTTCTTAAAATTTCGATTCCGTGGATTTGGGGCAGCATCAGGTTGATCACGACCAGATGGGGCTGAAAGCTGTCGATTTTTTTCAGGCATTCATTGCCGTTGGGACTGTAATCGAATATGTACAGGGAGGCCCCTTTTTTACTTTTGAGCTGGGTCAAGATCGATCGGTCGGGATCGGCGATAAGAATCCGTTTTTTTTCTGATGTCATCTGTCCTCAGGTGGTGCAGGCAGTTTTTTCTGTTTGTTCCATGCGGTCAGAAAGCAGATGGCCCCTACAATAGTAAAGCAAAAAGCGATGATGTAGCCGTTGTAGCGTTCGATCTGGAAAAAGCCATAGGAGGGATCGGTAGGGATCGAGAGGCCCGATGCGTATTCCATTTCTTTTGGCAAAGGGGTTCCGTCCGTTTCAATGAGCTCAGAGATTTCAGAGAGAGTTTCAGGGGCAAAAAAGAGGGAGTAGCAGAGGGCGCAACCGCCAAAGGCAAAAAGAAGGATGCCCATGAATTTAAGGCGCGGGAGAAGTTGACGCTCGACTTCGATTTCTTCAGGAGTCTTTAGCTTTAGTCGATCAGGATTCAAAAAGCTCTTGAGTTTCTTCATCCGCCATCTCCTTTTTTGACCTTGGAAGAGGGGATTTTCCTCCATCCAGAAGTATCCGCCGCGGCTTGGCTCCCTCTTGAGGAGCAATGACGCCATTGGCCTCAAGCTCATCCATTAGGGACGCTGCCCGTGCATAACCGATTTTAAGTTTTCTTTGCAAGAAAGTCGTTGAAGCTGTCCTTGTGTCGCGGACGATGCCGAGGGCTTGATCGTAGAGGCTGTCGCGAGAGGTTTCATCAGCGGGCTCTTGCGATTCTAAATCCTCGTGGCGCATTTGGTCGAATGACTGGATCAGGTAATTGGGAGGGGCTTGATCGCAGATAAAGGAGACGACTTTGGATATTTCTTCATCGCTGATGTAAGCGCCTTGGGCCCGGCTCAATGTCGATGTTCCGGGCGGCAGAAAGAGCATGTCCCCGTTGCCCAGCAAGCTTTCCGCTCCGACGTCGTCGAGGATAATTTGCGAGTTGACGCGGCTTGCTACTTTAAAGGCGATCCGTGTAGGGAAGTTGGCTTTAATGAGGCCTGTGATCACTTCGCGCGACGGCCTTTGTGTCGCCAGGATCAGGTGGATCCCGACTGCCCTTGCCATTTGGGCGATGCGTGCAATCGGAGTCTCTAAATCGGAGCTTGATGCCATCATGAGATCGGCAAATTCATCGATGATGGCGACAATCGCGTGCATTTTGGTGGGGACGGGAAGGCTTAGCGAAGCTTCCAGCTCTTGGTTGATCGTCCGATTGTTGAAGGCGGTGATATTGCGCAGCCCGAGCTGTTTGAGTATGTCGTAGCGCGTCTGCATCTCTTTAACAAGCCAGCTGAGCGCAGCATAAGCGCCGTGGGCCTCCGTAATGACGGGAGCGATCATGTGGGGGAGGTTTGTATAGGGTGTCAGCTCCACTTTTTTTGGATCGATCATCACGAGCTTGATCTCATCAGGCCTTGCGTTCATGAGGATCGACATGATGACGGTGTTGATGCAGACTGATTTTCCCGATCCGGTCGCTCCGGCGATCAGGCAGTGGGGCATTTTGCTCAAATCGCTGATCACGTTGTCCCCCGCAACGCTTTTTCCCAGAAGTAGAGGGATAAGCATTTTCTTGGGGCTTTGCTGATAGTGGTAGAGCAGCTCTTTAAAGCTGACTTCTTGAGGATATAGGGAAGGGATTTCGACGCCGACAGCCGCTTTGCCGGGAATGGGAGCGATAATGCGTATCGATTTGGCCTGAAGGTTGAGGGCGATGTCGTTTTCAAGGGTTTTGATCTTTTGCACCTTCACGCCAATAGCGGGATGGACTTCGAAGGCTGTAATCGTAGGGCCTGAGTTGATCTCTCCGACTTTGGCTTCGATTCCAAAGCTCATCAGCGTCTCTTCAAGGATCTCGGCCTGGCGGCGGAGCTCTTTTTTCAAAGAAGGCTGGTCGACTTTTTTTGGGTTGTTCAATAGGGAAAGAGGGGGAAGCTGGAATGTCGTGAAATCCCCATTGGCGACTTTTTGCGCATTGAGGGCGGACTGCCTTTTGGTGAAGGGGGCGGCTTTCTGCTCTTGAAACGTTTTGGCTTCCTTGTTCAGTTTGTCGCTCATTGTCCTGATTTTGAGCTCAGAGCTGTTTTCTTCACTAGGCTGATAAGGAGGCTGGGGGATTTTTTTTGTCAGGGTTTTTTCAATTTCGTGAGCTGTTTTAAATTGGACCATTTCGATTGCCGAAGCTTCAGGCGGGAACTCTTTTTTATTCAACTTTTCTTTGAGGAAGCCGGTTAGTTGTGCCGTTTTCTGTTTGAGCGCATTCAAGATGGGAACGATGCGTAGCTCGGTGAGAAGGATGAAGGAAACAAGGGCGACGATCGAAAACGTGAGGGCGATGCCGACATCGGAGAGCATCCGCTGCAAGTTAAATGTCGGCAGGTCCCGATAGGCGTAATAGAGCGGGACTCCCCCTAAGTTGTGGCGAGTTGTCCGATGGGGATAAGGAAAATCAAAAAAGAGAGATTCTGAGTAGATCCGGCTGGAAAAGGACTCCACCCAGGAGACTTGTTTTTCGGCGCAGAGGTTCATGAGGAAGCAGACAGAGAGGAGCAAAAGGGAAAAATAGGTGATTTTAATGCTGAGAGAGGGAATTTGCCGGTTGAGGAGGTGCTGCCATCCAAGCCAGCCGATGAACAAGGCAACGAGGTAGCTTCCCATGCCAAAGGCCCATTGCAGGGCCCAGGCCAATCCCCAGCCGATGAGTCCGAGCCAGTTGCGGCCTTGCTCTTCAATGTCAAAGCTGAGCAGTGATAATAGCAGGATGAATGCACTGGCCAGGAGGATCAACCCCTTGCCTTCAGGGTGAGAAGAGGTTTTCTTTTTTTCTTCCGGGGGCGTTTTTGCCATGGGTTATCTCAAGTTGAGCACAATAGTTGTAATAAGTCCTAAGACCAGACAATACCACGCAAAGGGTTTTAAATTCCCCTTTTCCAGCAGATTAATGGCAAAACGGATGACGATGAACCCCGCTGAACAAGAGGCGATGAAGGCTGCTGCGCAGGTAGTGAGCGAAACGTTGATCGGATGGGGATTGAGGAGATAGAGGTTTAACGCTTCCAAACAGTTGCCGCCAATAATCGTCGGAATCGATAAGAGAAAAGAAAAGCGGACCGCCTCGCAAGGTTTCCAGCCAAGAAGTTTTGCGCATGAAATCGTTGAAGCGCTCCGGGAAATTCCGGGGATCAAGGCTGCGGATTGCATAGCGCCGATCACAAGCACATCTCTGACTGTTGTTTTAAATGGCAGGTTGTTGCTGACGCGGGGTTTGGAGCGATTGCCTAAAAAAAGGATCACGCTTGTGATCATCAAACAGACGCCGAGGCATCGGGGGCCTGAGGCGAAATCCCTGAGCGGTTTGAGAAGGATATAGCAGGGGATCAAGGGGAGCAAGGCAAGAAGAAGGCAGGCGAGCTGTCTGTGGTCTTTTTTAAAGAGACGGATGACTTCTTTGCGGAAAAAATGGAGAACGGCAATGAGTGTTCCCAGATGGCAGATGAGATCGAAGATCACCTCGCTTTCTGAAGTTTCGATGCCAAAGAGGATTTTAAAAAGTTTAAGATGAGCTGAAGAGCTGATCGGCAAAAATTCGGTAATTCCTTGTAGCAGACCAAAAATCAGACCTTGGATTGTAGACATGGGAATTCCTTGTGCAAGGCGAGTCAAAACAATTATTGTCAAAACAAGAGAATAAAAGCAAACGCAAGAGGGAAAGGGCGGAGGAATGGGGCGATCGACGGGGCTCGAACCCGCGACCTCGGGATCCACAATCCCACGCTCTAACCAGCTGAGCTACGATCGCCATGAAGGGATAGAGCATACGCAAAGCGTCCCTTTCCCGTCAATGATTAAAAGTCAAATTGGGCGCTCAACGTGCCTCCTTGCAGGGTCAGGTCTCCGTTGTTTTGAACGAGATCTCCCGTTTGCAGCTGGGTGTGGTAACGGTTGAACTGGGTGACGCCGTACCAGATATTTTGTTCCCATCCCATTCGGACGCCGACGTGGAAGCGATCATGGCCTAAGTAGGCATCCCATTGGAGGCCAAGGCCCATTTGGACGGTCGATACACCGCGATGAAAGCCATCGTCTGTGCGGGCAATCAGGTGGTGGTTGGCTTTTTGATGGGAGTCGCAGTCCAAGTGGCCATACATCAAAGCTCCCGTTGCCAGGCCATAGATGCTCCAGCCATTGAGAAGGGAGAAGCGCAGATCGAGCCCGGCGCGGACGCCGACGCCTTCGAAGTCAGATTCCGCTTCGATCTCTCCTTCAAACGAAGGGCTTGTGGCATAACGGTATTTGACTTTGAACTCTTGGTCGATCCAAGCGCCGCGGATTCCAAGGAAAGGATGGAGAGAAAGATGCTCTCCGATCCATAAGGCGCGTCCCAATTCAAAGTCGATGATGTTGAGTGTCAGGTCCCATTTTCCATGCGCTCTGCTAGCAAATCGCGTTTCTTCAGAATCAGGGTGGCCCCATAGGACCAACAGCGGTCCGTCAGAAGTTTCTTTTGCAGAATCTTTCGGATCGGAATGGAACCATGTCCAGTTCAAATAGGCATCCCACTCATCAAAGGGCAGGTTGCCTCCAAAGCCGACGCGGCAGCCGGGGCTCCATTCTTCCTTGACCCGTTTCAGATGCCCTGCAAAATCGGTATGCTTGCCGGTAGGAATCCCAACGCTCGGCGAGCCGAAATTGCCTTGCGCGTAATAGAGTCCGTCTGTGTTCGCAGACCACCAGAGAAAATCTCCCGTGAAGAACATATTGCAGCCGTTTTTGACCTCAAACCGGCTGGAAGGGCTTACCGCTCCATCTGCTACGTATCCTTGGTGATACGGATGGTCATTGGCTGGATGCTGTGGATTGTCTGCATGCAGAAAACTTAATGAACAGACTAAAAGCGTTTGCGTAGAAAGAAATTTGTGGTTCATATCACCTCGACAAGGGTTAAACGTGAATCTCACTTATCTTTGAATCGCGCAAAAAATTCAAATAAAAATAGCATATCCTTGAAAAGTCATGGCGCGTGTAGCGCTATCATGACTTTTCAAGGCCACTTAAAGGGAATCCATTTTCAGTCCTAAAAAGTTATAAAGGCATTTTTCGGTGTAGTTGGTGCTTCTCGGTGAGGAAGATGCAGATTGTGAGGAGGAAGGTAAGGAAGAGGATGAGGGCTGGGTAGGGAATGGCTTTGATGCGGAGGACGAAGTCAAGGGTCGCTGGAGGATGTTGGACCGTTGCTAGAGCAAAGGTGGTCCATTTTTGGTTAATGAGATGGAGGAGATGGCCGAGTGGAGGAAGGGTGTAGGCGAGAAGGCAGGCGGCGCAGAGGAGGAAAAGGGAGATACTCACCCAAAGAGGAAAGAAGAGGTTGTAGACCAGGCTTAAAAGAGGGAAACGGTGGAAGAGGTAGAGAAGGACGGGAAGGCAGGCGATATGGATGGCAAGGTTCATCGCCAGCAATTGGCGTAAGAAAGAGTTGGCGATATAGCCGCACTGGTCTAAATGAGGCATCGCTTTGACGGTTTTAAAGGGACGGATGGGAAGAAGGAATTGGAAAAGTGTTTGAAACAGAGGGAAGAGGAGGAGGATGGCAAGGGTGCAGAGAAAGCTGAGGAGAAATCCTAAATGGGAGATGATCGAGGGATCGATCAGGAGTTCCACGCAAAGGCCGATGCCGAGCGCATTGAGGGCTGTGATCCTGAGATTAAAGGTCCTTCCGATGAGAAAGACGGCAGCTGCGATCCACGCTCTTTGGATCGAAGGGGAGTCGCCGAGAAAGAGTGCGTAGGCGGTGAGGAGGACAAGGAGGAGCCAAGCTGTGATTTTTGGCGAAAGGGACAGCTGGAGGAGCCTGTTGAGAAAGAAGGCGATCAGGGCGAAGTGAAAGCCCGAAATCGCTAAAATATGCTGGATTCCGAGGTGGTTGAATTCCATGGAGAGGGAGCGTTCGTCGATTGCGCCGGTCGCAAGAGCGCTTAAGAATGTGGCGGCTTCATGGTCGGTGATCTGTTTTTTCAAATAGGAATGGACGCTGCGTTTTGCTTGGTAGCGCAACTCAGCTAGGCTGTGGGTTGAAGGGATAGGGACCCATTCTGCTTTTTTTTGCGGCTTGAGGACAAAATGATGGGGTCCTTTTTGTTGGAGCCGTCCTCTGATTTCGTAATCGCAATTGGCTTTGGGACGTTTAGAGGAGAAGGGAAGATAGATCTGGCAGGGAAGCGAGCTGAGAGATTCTCCGCCGCTCCCTTCAAAGTGGAGGAGTTTTCCTTGGTAGGCGATGGATCGGTAAAAAGGAGATTGGTACTGTTTGATAGAGGAGATGCTGAAATGGGCTTTTCCTTCGAGGACTTGGTCGTTAAGAGCGTGTTGTGGGCATCGGAAGGAAGCCGATGCCCAGCCGAGGAAAAACAAGCTAAGAGCTAGGATGAGCAGTTTCCGGTTTGGCTGTTTTTTAAGGAAAGGCCAGAGCAAAACGGAAGCGGGGAAGAGATCGACTAAATTGGTAGAGAAAGAAAAAGAGGTTCCGATCAAAAGGAAGATCCCTAAGAGCAAAGCGGGATGTTTTTCCCAGAAAGAGATAAATGGCGAGGGAATTGAAAAGTTAAGCCGGGTGAACCGGCGAGCTTCAATTCCCTGCAGCAGTTGAGTCATGAAGGGACGTTTTCAAAAAAGTGTTTTTGTCAATTTCAAGGTTCTTTAAACCTATCCCAAAAAATCAACGAAAAATATTCCTGGGATAGGTTTTGAGAGGCTGTCTATCTCTTAGGGCTGGTCAATGGGCCTGTTGATTAAACGGACTCCCCGCTGTCCCGAGCAGATAGCGGCCAGCCATTCAAGGAGGACAAACAGACGGTTGCGGAATCCGATCAGG
>CAZEYJ010000257.1:0-8172 GCA_964516795.1 uncultured bacterium | reverse complement strand
GGCCATCCCATTGCGGGTAAAGAGCATCACTTGATCTGAGTCGTGGGTCAAGCGGGCTGCGATCACCTCATCTCCTTCATCGATATTGATCGCATACACCCCTTTGCGGCGCGGCGAACTAAAGGCGTTCAAATCGGTCTTTTTCACTACGCCGCGGCGTGTGGCTAAAAGGATGAAGCCTGGGTCTTCGAAATTTTTGACGCGTAGGACGGTGGCGATCTTTTCTGTCGGCTGGATATCTTCGAGCAGGTTGATCAACGGTTTTCCTTTCGATCTACGGCTACCCTCAGGGATTTCCCATGCCTTTAACCAATAGCAGCGTCCGAAGTTCGTAAAGATGAGAAGATGGTCGTGTGTTGAAGCGACGTAAATGTCTTTTAAAACATCGCTCTCTTTTTTCATCTCGACGCCGATGACGCCTTGTCCTCCCCGCCGCTGTTCGCGGAAGGTATCGATAGGCATCCGCTTAATATAATCATCTTCTGAGATCGTGATGATCACAGGCAGATCGGGGATCAGGTCTTCGATATTGAACTCCCCTTCCGCTGCGATGATCTTGGTCTTTCGATCGGAAGCGTGGTGTCTTCGCAGATCGTTGAGCTCATCTTTGATGATCCCTCGGACAAGAGCTTCGCTTGCAAGGACGGCGCGGAAATGGGCGATTTTGGCCAGCAGTTCCTGGTACTCCGTTTCGATCTTCTCTTTCTCCATGCCTGTCAATTGATAGAGGCGCAGGTCAAGAACGGCGTTAGCCTGTCTGTCGGAAAAATGGTATGTGGCCATCAATTGGGCCTTAGCCACATCGCGGCTTTCGCTGGCGCGGATCAGCTTGACAACGGCATCCAAATGGTCCAGGGCTTTTAAATAGCCTTCAAGAACATGGGCCCGCGCTTCAGCTTTAGCGAGCTCAAAGCGGGTGCGCCGGCGGATCACATCGATCCGGTGTTCGATCCACGCGAGGATCATCTGCTTGACGTTCATCACACGGGGAAGCCCTTTGTCAAGGGCCAGCATGTTCGACCCGAAGGTCACCTGCATATCGGTATAGCGGTAGAGCTGATTGATAGTGACATCGGGGATCTCGCCTCGTTTCAGTTCGATGACGATCCGCATTCCGTCTTTATCCGATTCATCGCGGATATCAGAGACGCCGGACATTGTCTTTTCATTCACGAGGTCGGCAATTTTCTTAATCAGGTCCGCTTTACTGATATTATAAGGGATCTCATCGATGACAAGCCGATGGCGGTCTCCCGATTCTTGTTCTTCAACGCGGATCACTCCCCGGAGGATGATCTTGCCCCTTCCTGTATAAAAGGCCTCTTTGACGCCTCGATAGCCGCAGATGATCCCGCCTGTTGGGAAATCAGGGCCTGGCATCACTTGCATGATCTGTTCGATCGATGTAGTCGGATCATCGATCAGCATTGTCGTCGCAGCGATCAATTCGCCGAGGTTATGGGGGGCGATATTGGTCGCCATGCCGACTGCGATTCCTGATGAACCGTTGCAAAGCAGGTTAGGGAATTTCGCCGGAAAGACGGTGGGCTCCGTTTTCGTCTCATCATAGTTGGGAATGAGGTCAACGGTATCTTTGTCGAGGTCTTCCATCAAAGCGACGGAAGCATGGGTCAACCTAGCCTCCGTGTAACGCATAGCGGCCGGAGGGTCTCCGTCGACTGAGCCAAAGTTACCTTGTCCGTCAACGAGGCGATAGCGCATCGCCCAATCCTGGGCCATGCGGACGAGGGTCGGATAGATCACCGTTTCGCCGTGCGGATGGTAATCGCCTGAGGTGTCGCCCGAAATTTTAGCGCATTTTCGGTGTTTTCCTCCGGGACTCAAATTCAATTGGCGCATCGCATAGAGGATCCGGCGCTGAGAGGGTTTAAGGCCATCACGGACATCGGGCAAGGCTCGAGAAATGATGACGGACATCGAATAACGAAGATAGCTTTCCTTCACTTCTTCTTCAACATTCCGCGGAACGAGAATTTCATCTTTTGTATACGACATAAGCGGTCCTTACACTCTCTTAAACATCTAAATTTTTTACGGATAGGGCATGCTGCTCAATAAAGGCGCGGCGTGGAGGCACATCTTCGCCCATCAGCATCGTGAACATATGGTCTGCGGCAACGGCATCGGGCAGCGTGACGCGAAGCAAGGTGCGTTTTGCAGGGTCCATCGTCGTCTCCCACAATTGGTCGGCGTTCATCTCTCCAAGACCTTTATAACGCTGGATCTCAATCCCTTTTCTGCCATTGGTGCGCAGGAACTCGATCCCTTCTTTCAAGGTGTGGACAGGAGTCTCTTTTCCTTCTTCATCGATCAGGTCAAATAATTTTCCGTCGGCAACAACATATTGGCCAAGGGCAAAATTAAAACGGGCGAGACGGTTCTTCAGATCGTCGAGCGCTTGAACCTCGTACAGCTCGACAAATGGGATCGATTTGGGTCTAAATGCGCGCATCTCTTCCGTTTGCTCCTCAACGGGGATCGACGCGAGGGTCTCTGCATGCTTTTGGCGCTGGAGCTCTTCATCTTTAGCCCTGATTTCAATAAACTCTGCTTCAGAATAGACAAACCGCCCTTCGTCTGCCAATTTAAGCTGAAAGCGAGGAAGGCTGCCCTGTTCATCTTTGGCTTCTAAAAATTCGCGGAAAGGAATTCGTTTGCGATCGACAGAGGCTATGAACATCTCAACATCGCGAACGGCGTCGACGAGCCCTTCGATCTCTTCTTTGGCCAATGGATCGACCCGGCCCGGCAGGCGAAGTTGGATATCCGTCGTGCCTAATTTAATGAGATATTCATCCATCTCTTTTTCTGAGTGGATATACCGGCTCACCTTTTTGCGCGTTACGCGGTATAGAGGCGGGCGAGCGATATAGATGAAATTATTCTCAATGAGCGCCGGCATGTGGCGATAGAAAAAAGTCAGCAAAAGAGTCCTGATGTGGGACCCGTCGACATCGGCGTCGGTCATGATAATGATCTTATGATAGCGGAGCTTCTCCAGGTTGAAATTGTCCTGGCCGATCCCGCATCCAAAAGCGGCGACCATCGCGCCGACCTCTTGGTTTTGCAAAATCTTTTCCAATCGGGCTTTTTCGACGTTCAAAATTTTACCGCGGATAGGCAAGATCGCTTGGAAACGTCGGTCTCTGCCCGTTTTTGCAGAGCCTCCCGCAGAGTCTCCTTCGACGATATAGATCTCACAAAGGGCCGGATCTTTCTCTTGGCAGTCTGTTAATTTTCCCGGAAGCCGGGCGCTGTCAAGAGCTGTTTTTCTCAAGGTCAGCTCCCGCGCTTTTCTAGCTGCCTCGCGCGCCTGCGCCGCTAAGATCGCCTTTTCGACGATCATTCGGGAGATCACGGGATTTTCTTCCAAAAAGGTGGTCAGCTCTTCTCCGACGATCTGCTGGACAATTGAAGCAACGTCGCTGTTGCCGAGCCGCTGTTTTGTCTGTCCTTCAAATTGAGGATTGGGCACTTTGACAGAGATAACGGCTGTCATCCCTTCGCGCATATCGTCTCCTTGGACGCCAATCTTGTCCGTTTTAAGGAGATTATGATTTTTGATGTACTGGTTCAGGACACGTGTCAGAGCAGTGCTGAATCCTGTGACATGAGTTCCTCCCTGCCGCGTGGCAATGTTGTTCACGTAGGAATAGGTGTTCTCGATATAGGTGTCGTTCCACTGCATCGCCACTTCAAAATCGACGATCCCGTCAACCCCTTCTTTTGACCCATGGATATAAATCGGTCTTGGGAAAAGCGGGATCTTGTTTTCGTTGAGGTACTCGACAAACGATTTGACCCCTCCTTCATAACAGAAAGAGACTTCGCTCGGAGAGGTTTCTCTTTCATCTCGGAAATTGATCTTCAGGCCACGGTTCAAAAAGGCCAGTTCGCGGAGGCGTTTTAACAGGATATCGTAATCGTAAACGGTGACGGTGAAGATCGTGTCATCGGGCCAGAATGTGACTTTTGTTCCATGCTTTTCCGTAGGGCCGACCATTTTCAGTGAGGAGATTGGCTTGCCCTTGGAGAAGGTCATCTCATAAAGGTTCCGATTTTGATGGACCTCGACTAGGAGCTTTTTAGAAAGGGCGTTGACGCAAGAGACGCCGACCCCGTGAAGTCCTCCTGAAACCTTGTACGTGTTTTTATCAAATTTGCCGCCGGCATGAAGAATTGTCATGACGACTTCAAGGGCTGAGACATCCCTCCCTTGCTTGATCGATTCTTTTTCATGCTTTCCCACAGGGATGCCGCGACCGTCGTCTTCTACCGAAACAGAATGATCTTTATGCAAAATGATCGTAATTTCTGTGCAATGCCCTGCCAAAGCTTCATCGACGCTATTATCGACTACTTCGTAAACAAGCTGATGAAGTCCGTTGACTTGTGTATCGCCTATGTACATCCCCGGACGTTCACGGACCGCTTGGAGCCCTTCCAAAACGGTAATCGAACTGGCGTCATATTCTTTTTCATTTGTCATCGTCGTCATACCTTGTAATCTCTTCTATGGATTATCCCAAACGGAATACAATATTTTTAATTTCAATCGCAGGAAACCTCTGCCGCAAACATTTGAGCAAGCGTCCTCGCTCATGTTGAGAAAGGAGGCTGTACAAAGTCGAGTTATTGACCTTGACATAGAGGATTCCCGCTTCAAAGCAGACCGCTTTGGTCATCGGCGCTAACTGCTTCCCGATGATCTCCGGCCAAGAAGCCAAAACCAAATCGGGCCTTTCCCGATGCATCTCCCCAATTTGCCCAAGCAGCTGCGGCAATAATGTCCGCATATCCCGATTGGTCGATTGGACCCCATCATAACCGTAAGGGATCCGATTGCCTGAACCTTTCTTTGCCATGCTGCAACCTTCAAATCAGGCACGTTCTTGAGAAGGTTTCAATATAACCCGCGCCAAAACAGGACTATATTTCACCTCATTCAAAATAGCAAGGCAAAAACCATCATTTTTTTCGCGAAAGCCCATCTTGCGATTTGTCTCTAAAATAAAAAGGCGCTTAATCCCATCGCGATCAGAAAATAGATCGACATCGACAAAAAGTCGTTAAAGGCTGTGATGATCGGTCCTGCCGCAACTGCCGGATCAACGCCTATGCGCGCAAAAAACAAGGGGGAAAAGGCGCCAAGCAAAGTCCCTGCCAAGCAAGATCCCATCAGGCCGATCCCAACGATCAAACCGACTGCCAGAGGGCTGACATCTGCTCCGGAAACACCGACAAAATCCAACGCATAGACTGCAATGCCGCACAACACGCCGAAGACCGTTCCCGTCGTCAACCCCAAAAGCAGCTCTTTGACAACGACCTCCCCCTTATTTCCCAAAGAGAGAAGCCCCATTGCCATACTTCTAACAAGGACGGTACTGCATTGGATTCCAATATTCCCCGACATCCCCGTGATAAGCGGAACAAAAAACAGGACAAAAGTCAAAACTCCGCCGACATAAGACTGGAAAGAAGAGATCACGCCAACGTTGAGCAATCCGGCGCACATCGTGACGACAAGCCAAGGGGCCCGGGACAGAAAACGCTTGAGCAAGGGCTCAGGTTCGCTCACCTTTTCCGCCGTACCCGCCATATTGGCGATCGTCTCATCGGCGATATCTTCGACCGCATCGAGAACATCTTCATAAGTGATCACGCCGAGCAAATGATTTTTGTCGTCGACGACGGCCAATGCCGGAATTTTATATCGCTCGACGATATCAACGACCTCTTCCCTCGATGTCTCCGGAGAGACCTTATGCAAGATCGAACGCATCACTTGGCGCAGAGGGAGATGGGACGGATTGACGATCAAGTTGCGGGCCGGGACATATCCTTGCAGCTCCCCTTCTCGATTTAAAACAAAAATTTTCCTTGTGAGGTCGATCCCCGGGTTATCGCGGATCAGGGCGGCAGCCTGGCCAATGGTCACATCCATTTCGAAAGCAAAAAACTCATTTGTCATCAAGCGACCGGCCGTGTTCCGGTGGTGCTTCTTAATCTCCTTGATCTTCTGGGCCTTCTTAGCCTCGAGCATATCGACGATCCGCCGGAACCGCCTTTCTGAAATATCTTCTAAGACTTCAACCGCTTCATCGGGAGGCATATGCTCAAAGAGCCTTTTGACCTCAGCATCGTCAATATGGCGCAGCACGGCAACCCGCGTATTGCTGTCCGTATTGACCATAAATTCAATTTTATCTTCGATGTTCGACAAATTATCATAGAGGACCGGCCTAGCCTGAGACGGCAATCGAAAGGCGGCATAAGCCAGGTCGATCGGAGAATGTTCAGAGGCTATTTTAGCGATATCATGAATCACAACGGTGGAGGTTTGCTTATGAAAAGCCTGCTCCAGCTTCTCATGCAAAATATCGTGGAGCTGGGACGTCTTCGAGTCCATTAGATTGCCGGCTGCATAGGGCAGCTCATCAACTTTTAATGTCTCATCTGAAACCATTTGCATCGTCCACCTAAAACCTAAATCGTGTCCTCATCATACCCCTTTGCCCCTTATATTACAAACGCAAACTTCGGCTAAAAAGCCAGACTTAAATACCGCGTAGAACAACTAAGGATATACAGAGCGGAAAGTCTCTTAGTCCTAACAATTCCATCAGCGCAGAGAAAAGAACAGAGACGCCGAGAACACAGAGAAAGAAAATAATTTTTTGCGTTAAAAAAATCTCTGCGTCCTCAGCGGCTCTGCTCTTCCTCTGCGCTGATGGAATTTTTAACCTGATGCAGGAAAAGCTCACTCTATTTATTTCTTCTTTTAAATCTCCTTTTGGACTACAATTCAGCCTCCCCAAGTTAAAAAATCAAAGACTATCCATGTTTAAACCAGAAAAAATCCGCAATATCGCGATCATCGCCCACATCGACCATGGCAAGACGACCATGCTCGACAGCCTTCTCAGACAATCCAATGTCTTCCGCGACAATGAAAAAATTCCTGAACGCGTCATGGATAGCTACGACCAGGAAAAAGAGCGGGGCATCACGATCTTTGCCAAACATACCAGCATTTATTTCGAAGATTTCAAAATCAACATCATCGATACCCCGGGCCACGCCGACTTCTCTGGAGAAGTGGAGCGGGTCCTCGGCCTCGTCAACTCAGTGCTCCTCCTCGTCGATGCGCAAGAAGGACCGATGCCTCAAACCCGGTTCGTCCTCTCCCAAGCATTAAAAATTGGTTTAAAGCCGATCGTCGTCCTGAATAAAGTCGACCGTCCGCATGCCGATCCCGACCGGGCCCTCAATCTGACCTTCGACCTCTTCGTCGAACTCGGCGCCAATGATGAGCAGCTCGACTTCCCGATCTGCTATGCATCGGGCCTCGGCGGCTTTGCCGTCATGGACCTCAAAGACCCTCGCGTCAACATGCGCCCCCTCTTCGAGCTGATCCTCAAAGCTGTCCCGGCCCCTCCGGGAAACCTCGACCTCCCCTTCCTTATGCAAGCGACCACATTGAGCTACGACGATTTCGTAGGAAGGCAGGCCTGCGGACGGATTCTCGAAGGGCAAGTAAAAAAAGGGCAAACGATCACCAAAGTCGATAAGAACGGACATCCGACCCAGCACCGCGTCCAGCGGATCGAAGGATACCACGGCCTCAAAAAAGTCGAGCTAGAAGAAGCCGGCGTTGGCGATATCGTCAGCATTTCGGGCATCCCTGAAATTTCGATCGGCGATACCCTCTGCGATCCTCAGCATATCGTTCAACTGCCTCCTATTACCTTGGCAGAACCGACCCTTTCGATTGAAATGATGGTCAATAACGGGCCATTTGTTGGAAAAGACGGCAAACATGTAACGATGAACAAAATTAGAGATCGTCTTGTTCAAGAGAGAAAGGCGAACATCTCATTAAAAATCGAAGAGGATGCCTCTCGCGATGATGCGATCCGGATCTGCGGACGCGGCGAGCTCCACTTGGCAGTCCTTATGGAAGCGATGCGACGAGAAGACTATGAGTTCACCATCTCAAAACCCCAGGTTATCCTGAAAGAGATCGACGGCGTCCAGCAAGAGCCTTTTGAGATCGCCCACATCGAAGTCCCTCAAGAATATTCAGGAACAATCATCGAAGAGCTCTCTCGCCGCAAAGGGGAAATGCGCGCTTTGAATACCAACGAG
>CAZEYJ010000256.1:0-2491 GCA_964516795.1 uncultured bacterium | reverse complement strand
GATGAGCTTTCTTCTGATCGGAGCTCTTTTTGAATATTCCTAATTTCTTCAAACCAGGCAGGGGCGTAGAGTTTCTTTCTAGACCAGGTCTTGCTGGTAAATTCCTCTTTTTTCTGTTTTAAGAAATCGATGGTCACTTCGTTCCAGTCATTGACGATCAGAACGGGAAGGTCTTCGAAAAGAGGATTGAGGAAGGAATTTTTAACAATGGGGTAGCAGCCCATCAGCAGCGCTTCCCATGTTCGGTGGCAATCGTTTCCATTACCTGGAGGGCTGACGACAAATGTGGAGCGTGAAAGGTCGTATAAATACCACTCGAAGGATTTTGAATTTTCTATTTTAACGCCGAGTTTTTTAAAATGGTTTACGCACTCTCCTCGATCGGCGTACTCTTGGGTGAAGTTGACATAGACAAGGTTGGACTTCTTTTTATTTTCTAAAGCAAAGGGGATGATCCGGTCGAAGAGGTTTGTATTTCCATGTCCCCAGTGGGAGCTTGCGATTCCAATAGGGATCGGCCTTAACCGATCAGTTGCCTGCCTATCGAGATTTTGAACGAACCAGACGGCAATTTTGTCGTCGTCGAGCAAGTAATCATAGGGGCCTGGCATCGGATTATCCGCTCCATATCCATAGTTGCTTGTCACAAGGATGATCTTGTCGTTGATCTTAGGAAGGTAATCTTCAAAAAACTCTTCCAAACGCATGTAATCGACAAAGACGGTGTCGCCCATTTTGACTTGCTTGGGATCGAATTCTTCGGGAGGGCTCCTATAGTCGTCTCCGAGCAGCCTCCAGTTGCAAAAGAAGCACCAGGTATATCCTGACAGATAAGGGTAGCTGGACTCTCCTTCAATTGAAAATAAAGAAAACGCCTTTAGCATAAGTAAAGCAAAAAAACAGACCAGTTTATTCATTTTTGTTCTCCTAGTTTCCGTCTAATGATCGAGTTAGTTCGTAAAAGGCCATATCGTATGGGTAAGGTTCATCGTAATCAGACTGCTGCATGGTCCAGTGAGTTGGATAGAGTGGATTGGGATAAAAGAGCGGATAGGGGAGGAAAGAAGGGTGCATCCAACTTATGGGGGCGATCACACGTTGATTGGGATTTGTGTTGAGATAGGCGCCCCACCAGGAAAAGGAAGAATTGGCAATGATCTGGTGTTTCATCATCGACATGAGGAAAAGATCTTCCACAGCATCATTGTCCTCGATGAAGACGAATTGTCTTTTGAGTTTAGGCAGATGGATCTTGCACCATTGGATTCGATCTGAAAAAACAACGAAGAGAGTATCGTCGGGAAAAAGGTCTGTGGCTTTCTGGTAGTAGTCCATGCCTAAAAAGGGATGGAATTTTGATTGGTGGAGGCTTAAGTTGAAAGTCCTGACATGTAGTCCGACGGTGTTGGGATGGGCGATCAGATCGGCATATTTTTTATGCAAATGGGAGCGTATCGATTCAGATGGGGCGAACACTTCGAGCAATCGATCGCGGTGATGGTCAAAATATTGCCACGCTTGAAAATAGCCGATGAGCAGAAGGTCTGGGGCTGTAGGGATTTCCTTATAGAAAAACCAGATCTGTTGGTCATCCACAAAGGCAATGGGGCGGGGGAGTTCGGAAGTGTCTAGGCGGAAAAAGAACCTGTCTCGGTTATAACTGAGGTTGAAATCTTCTTGGTTAAGAGCGGGAAAAAGAGGGCGGGCTCCATGGTCCCACGCATAAGCTAATGTCGTTGCCACCTGGAAAATTTGATTGCCTAACGAACCTTTCATCTCACAGGTCACGAAAGGGGTTTGATCAGTTGCCGTTTCTACAGCAGTGCCGGCCATGAGGCAAAGAGGGGGAAAAGTTAGGGCGTATAGCGCAGAATAGATAAAGTTGCATTGAGGAGCGTTCACTTGTGAACCCTGCTATTTTTGATGGCAAAGAATAGTCGTAAAGGTTTTTTTTTCCTACAGTTTTTTAAATTTTTTTTAGCTCTCCTTTGTTAAGTATGTAAAGTAATTATTTTATTATAATATTTAAACTGTTTTATACTATAGATTCCCTGGTTGTGGTTAGGTAAAAAATAGTTAATGAATTGAATAGAAATAAAAGCCAAGGTATAATTAACTGTTGATAAATTGTGTAATTAAAAATAAATAAAAATAGGTTTTATATGAGTATTTCTCGTTTAGGAAACGGTCAGTCCTCCGGCGTTTTACCTTCTTCTGATGATAAAGGAAAAGAAGAAGACCTCTCCATGGCAGCCGGCGAAGGGCTTTCGGAAATAGCCTCTTTAGATACCCTCCCGACCGAACTTTTGTCGATCATCCTTAACTACGCAACACAAGAGGGGCGGGATGGGCAACGGCTTTGCAACTTGAGGAAGGTCTGCACGAGATGGCGCGATGTCATCGATATGACGATCCTTCTTTCCCGTTGGGAGAATCTGCCACAAGAGATCCGGCATCCTATCCTGCGCCCTACTGTTGACAGGTTACTGCT
>CAZEYJ010000255.1:0-6185 GCA_964516795.1 uncultured bacterium | reverse complement strand
CTGCACGCAGGCTTGGACAACCTGGGAGACAGCTTCCTCTGAGAGTCCTTTAAGGAGGAGCTTCTGCCTCATCTCATGGGAGAAATACCCCTTGCGGGCAAGCAAGCGCAACGCCTCTGCACGGGCAATACGCAGCTCGAGTTCACGAAAAACGCTTAAGAACTCCTCTTTGTCCCGGCACGCGCGCAGCTTACCTAAAGATCTAGCAAAGAGCGATTTAGAGACAACTTGCTCCCATTCATCCCCCCAGCCGACCCTGATCAGTAAAGAATTATTTTCAACTTCTTCTAGATGCAACTTATTCATAATAAAGACTTTAAGAAGAAAAAACTCTAATTTAACCCCTAGCAATTAATTCAAAGGTCTGATAAAATTAATTACGGAGGGATAGAAGCTCTTGGGAGCTCTTTAACTTCCTTCCAAAGAGGTGTTTTTATGTCTATATCCGCAATATCGACAAATACAGATTATCAAGCAAACTTTGCTAATAATATCCCTTACAGCGATTTTTACAATACCGAAGGATTTACAGCAACGCTTGAAGAAACCAATGGATCTTATGTTCAAGAATCTGAGCAGGCTGCGCAACAAAGCGCAGAAGATCTGGACCAAGCAATCAACCCCGATCAAAACGAAGTGCCTGTTCTAGTCTGATCATTGGCCAAGGCAAAGTTCTGACTGCCTAAGAGGTCCTCTCCTAGGCAGTTTTTTATTTATAATTAAAAGGAAAATCCCTTATATTTAAGATATAAAAGGAAATTAAATATTTTAATTTTAAACTTAAATTATTAAGAGTCAAAACAATGTCTACTTCCTCTGCCGGCTCCTCCTCTCCTCTCCCTCCTCAGCAACACCACATTCCCGGAACTCCCGGCGGACCCAAAGGCTCTCCTCCTCCAGCAGCCGCAACACCTCCGGCCGCCACCTCGGCATCATTTGAAGACCCAACCGGGGTTTGGACCCGTTTTTTAAGCATGAGCGGAACGCCTGCGTCTCCCGAAGAGGTCCACATCTTCCTTTCCACCCTGCTTAAATTTTTTAGCAAAATCGTCCTTGAGCAAAGCGACCAGGCCGCAAAAAAAGCGGCAGAGAGGATGAAAAAAGCCATTCACGGCGACGACGATTAAATTTTTGAGGAGATTTGAGTATATTCCTCCTCCATGGTAGAATCTTTCCCCATGGAAGAAATCATCGACACCTTTACTGTCACTCATGAAGAGGCCGGTTTGCGCCTCGACAAGCTCCTTACTGCGCGGTTCAAGGACTGCTCGCGGACCTATTTCCAATACCTAATCGATAAAGGGTGCGTTCTTGTCAACGGCCTTACCTTGAAAAAACGGCAGAAACTCCAGGCTGAAGACGAAGTCGAAGTCTGTTTCGAGCTGACCCCCGAACTTTCTTTAGAAGCTCAGCCGATCCCCCTTAACATCCTCTATGAAGATGACCATCTGATCGCGATCAATAAACCTGCCGGAATGGTCGTCCATCCCGCGCCCGGCCACCCTCGGGATACATTTGTCAACGCACTTCTCTACCACTGCAAAGAACTTCCGGGATCAGACTCTCTGCGACCAGGGATAGTCCACCGTCTCGATAAAGACACCTCAGGAATCCTCCTCGCAGCGAAAACCCAGGAAACGCATCAAAAGCTTGTCCAGGCGTTTGCTGAAAGAAGGATAGAAAAAACCTATTTGGCAATCGCCGTAGGCAAGCCTCAAGAGGGGCTGATCGACGCTCCGATCAAGCGGCACCCCGTCAATCGGAAAGAAATGGCCGTCTGCTTTTCAGGCGGTAAAGAAGCCAAAAGCGTCTGCCGCATCTTAGGCTACGACGATCCTCTTTCCCTAGTTGAAATCAAACTGATTACGGGAAGGACCCACCAAATCCGGGTCCATCTCAAATTCCTGAAAACTCCCGTTCTAGGAGACGCTGTTTACGGCAGCGCAAACTCAAATAAGAAATTTCAGATCGAAAGACAGCTGCTTCACGCTTATCAGGTCAAGTTAACCCATCCGATCTCCGGTAAAGAGATCCATCTCTGCGCTCCGCTGCCGGATGACTTTCTGCCTTTTTCCAATCTATGCCACTCCTTAACAGAATCGCGAGAGAAGTGACCGAGCTGAACTCATAAAAATTCATTGAAAAAAAATAATCGACTAGCGTTATTATCTCATTTTCTTTATGCTTGAATATAGAGAAGTCTCATGTAGCTTTTCTAACCAAATGCTTCAGCGTATCAATTTAAGGATCGAACCATGAAAGAATTTGTAGAATATATCGTCAAAAATCTTGTCGACCATCCAGAACAAGTCCGCATCAACGAAATTGGTGGAACTCATACACTCATCATCGAACTTGCCGTTGAGAAATCAGATATTGGCAAGATCATTGGGAAAAAAGGCAAAACGATCAACGCAATCCGCACTTTGTTAATGTCGGTTGCCAGCCGAAACGGGATCCGGGTCAATCTCGAGATCATTGAAGAAGGCGAACCTTCAAAAGCTTAAGGATCTGTCTACGGATTGGGGTAGTTTGATCTTTTTCAGGATTGTCTCTAAGGCCTATCCGGTAACACGCGGCAAATAGGGCGAAATCATTGCCTTGCGGGAATTAATAGAGCCCGCCTTATATTTAAGAACAGCAATGGGGAGCGCCCCTTTTTGAGTCGAAACCTTCTTGGCTGTTGGCAGGAAGCTTTCGTTAAAGATCCGCTCATACTCTTTCGCTTTATCTCCATAGAGATCAAGCGAACAAGGATTGTTGGCAAATTGAGGAGAGCGGCGAAAAGCATTGAGAAAACTCTTCAGCCTCTCAATGGATTGCTCCGTAAACGGGATCCAGATCCAAAGTTCATCCTGATGCTTGAACGACTGCCCTTCTCCTTTGTATAAATCATCTGCTCCTGCAACTGTGCTGACCATATGCATATGCAGATCGATTTCAGGGCGATCTTTCCAAAACTGCAGGGCATTTTGATACCAGACTGAACGCAAATCATACGCATGCTTGGTAAAGGCCGGATAATTGCAGTTGAAGATCTTCGTCTGCCCAATCCTAGCACATCCATTTTGTTCTTTCGTATCATCAAATAGAGAAGAAGGGAGCCCTTTGGCTGCAAGCCGGCAATTCTCTTCAATCATCCCCTCTTTCTCTCGATAGATCTTCTGATAAAGGGAATACGTGTCGGGATGTTGCAGAATGCGCTCCGATGCCTTTGCCACAAAAGAAGCATCACAGGGCAGGTCATCAAGCGAAATAACTTCCACCTCTTTTTGCAATGAGATCGACTTCATCCGATTCAAGAGGGAAACAACACACTCGATATCCCGCCGGGTCATCTTCGTAAGCAGATCGGTGTCATCCAGGATCGCATAGAGAAAATGGGTATATTCAAAATACTCGCGGCAGGGATCGATGGAATATCCATCGCCTTTATCGGCTGCCAACAACCGCTGAAGGAGGCGCTGAACGATCCTCTTGCTGCTGCCCGATCCCATATTTTTTTCTAAGGAACTGAGCTGCCCTCTGATCTGCTCGACACTCATGCCGCCCAGGCCATAACGATCGTTGATCTGAAAGGCGATCTCAGCACACAAGACGTTTGAGGATTGAGCATCCGATACGATCAACAAGGGAGCAGAGAGTGTTTGCAAAGAGCTTTTATGGTGGTCGATCACACTGATCACTTCAAAGTAAGAAGGGATCTTCGTTTCCTCCCGATTGCAAAAATCGCGCAATGTGACCGTTCCTAAAATCGGCCGATGCAAATCGGCAGCATAGATCACTCCTAGGGGAAACCACCTGTTGTCTTGGTCGGAGGCTGTGACGGTGATATAAGGAAAATTTCCTAACTTGCTCCGGATCTCTTCAACATCTGCCCGATAGTTCACATGCCGCGGCTGATATCCGAAAACGGCCCTTTTAATCTGAACGGCGACATCGAGCTGCTCCACATAAAGGCGCATGCTGAAGATCGCCTTGCCAAGCGCTTTAATAATCTTTTCTAAAAACTCAAAAATTTGGGGGCGGTTCTCCACTAGCTGCCCCGAACGGTCAAAGAGGCCTGATTTGCCAAGCGATTCAATTAAACTGACAAACTCTTGGAAATCAAACAAAGAGAGCTCTTGCATCGCCATGGCAAACTGATCGATGGGACAGCTTAAACCTTTTTTTATCTTAAGGACCTGCGTCATATACTCTGTAAGATCGGCCCGCTGCTGCTCTGAAAACTCTTTGGCAGGCTCGCATTCACTGATCTGTAGCTGCAAAACCGCTTTAACAAAACCCGGCACATCCTTTGTCGACAGGTCCTGCTTGGCGAACAAAGAGATCAACTTGACTTGCAAATAGTTCTCAAACCAGCGAAGGCATCCTTGCAACAAGTTGATCACCTGCCGGACCCCTTCCACGTCATAGCTTCTCCAATCTCCAACGTAGTGTCCTTCGCTATCGATCAGAATGACCGCCTGCTGCGATGGGTCGTGTTCAATGTTGATATTGGAAATATCGACTTGCTTGCGTTTCAGCCCTTCTTGACTGAGCAAATCGATCCCTGAAAGGGATAAGCTTGTCCGCGTTTTGGGCAGGTGGTCGAAAATGGCAGGACCGAACATCTCATTGAACAAAAAAGTGATCTCGACTTGAGAACTAGGGGGCCCCCCCGGCAAGTTCCATACATGAAGCCCTTCGCTGACGCGGGCGCCGAAAGCATCGACCCATCCCCAAAAAGAGGAGACTGTCGTGTCCAGGTCCGGAGAACTATGGGCTGTGACATAATGGCTGCCAGGATACCTCTTTCCCATTCCTATAGGGAACAGCGCCTGGTAAGCATCCCGAGGGATCTGCTTACCGACGATTTTGCCTCTAATCAAACTGTTCTCTTCTGAACTGATGCCGGAAAGCTGATTAAGCCACAGCTCGAACTGGTAAAAAGAATAAGACTCTAAAATCTGCAACACATTGATCTTTTCGATATACTCCATGACGGCAGGGAGTAAAAAGCAAGGCGCCTTTGCTTTTTGGATCAGTTCAAACAGCAAACGGTTGACCTGATCGGTCTTTTGACTGACGTTCAACCGGGAAAAAGCTGCTGTTTGGAATTCTTTGAGAAGCGTCGTCAAACGTTCAAACTTTTTAGGAGCTAGGAAGAAATCCCCTAGGGCTTTTTGCTGTCCCGATCCAAGAGCGGCTTGGGTTGCCTTCCCTTTTTTTTTATCCATAGTCATCGCTGAGAGAAGTTTAAGTAAAAACGGATTGAGCAGGACTCGAACCTGCGACCGCCCGCTTAGAAGGCGGGTGCTCTATCCAGCTGAGCTATCAATCCATAACGTTCTATTCTAAGACAAAACCTATCATTTAGCAAGAGGATCTTTGACGCTATCAGGATAAGTTCTTCTAGGGAAGGACCTCCAAGGCTTCGGCGAAATCTTTTTGGTCCGCCTGAGATTTGAACATCTCTTCCTGGCTTTTCGTCAATTTTTGATAATCTTCAAACGACCGAATAATATGAGGACGCACAAAAATGACCACATTACGCTTTTCCGTATGCTGGCGCGTCTTGCTGAATGCCGCCCCGATCCAAGGAAGCCCTCCGAGGCAAGGGAGCCCGGCTTTATGCTTCGCCTTCGTGTTACGGATCATTCCGCTTAAGACCAAAAAGTTCTTGTCGGGAACGTGGACATGCGTTGCCATATTGGTCTTGGTTGTCCTAATGCCATTGACCGTCGTGTTGCTGTTCATGAGATCGTGATCTAAGCTCTCAGTAATTTCTTCGTTCAGGTCAAGGGTGATCACATCCCCTTCGCCAAGCCTCGGCGTGATGCTCAGGCTGACGCCGACATCGCGATATTCGATATTGGCCGTCGTTTGCTGGCTCTGCCCCACCGTCTGCACAACGGAACCGGTGAAAGGGATATTGTCGCCGACAAAAATAGTCGAGTTTTTGTTGTCCTGAGTAATGATCTTCTGATTTAAAACGATCGTGCTGTCTCCGTCCATCTGCAAAGCTGAGACGAGGGAACCTAATGACAAATAAGACTTGCCCTTGTGCATGATGATATCGCCAATCACGCCCAGATCAAAGCCCGGGACCAAGGGGATTTGCCCCATCCCTGTCGGCGTGTTGGAAGCATTGATCCCTTGCATTGTCGAAGCAAAAGACCCCGGCCCGCCGGGATGCGGCAAGA
>CAZEYJ010000254.1:0-3657 GCA_964516795.1 uncultured bacterium | reverse complement strand
GTCAGCATCCGCGCCTATGCAGAAGCTAAAGTCGTCGAAGAGGGAGCGATCACCCTTCCTGCACGCCGCTTCTTCCAGCTTATCCGCGAACTGACGACCCCGATGATCGAAATCCATTCCACTTCTCCCGACACCGCCTCGATCAATGCCGGCAGCTCCCGTTTTAAAATCCACGGCATGCATAAAAATGAATTTCCGGCCCTCCCCGATCTGTCGGAAGGAACCCCTCTTTGCCTGGCCAGCCCCGTCCTCAGAGAGATGCTATCGAGGACCGCTTTTTCCGCAGCCCGCGATGACAGCCGGCAAGTCTTGAACGGCATCTATCTGCAGCAGGCCAATCAAAGCGCCACCTTTATCGGAACAGATGGCAAGCGCCTCGCCAAGATCGACGTCCCCATCGACATTGCCCCTGAACAGGCAGGCTCCTATATCATCCCATTAAAAGCCGTTGACGAGATGGTCCGGATCCTCGATGACAAGGAAGAATTGGCCAAGCTCACCTTGATGGCGGATAAAATTGCCATCGAAGTCGGCCCCATCACCCTCATTAGCAAACTCCTCTCCGGACAATACCCCGACGTTAGCCGCGTCATCCCAGAGAAAAAAGAGAACGCCCTCACGCTGCACCGGGAAGAGCTTATCTCCCTCTTACGCCAAGTCTCCCTCTTTACAGAAGACAACAGCAGCCCCGTCCGCTTCACATTCACCAGCGGCGAGCTCCACCTCTCCGTCGTCAACGGCGAAGTCGGAGAAGGCAAGGTCAACATGCCGGTCAACTACGGCGGAGAAAAGCTCGACATCGCCTTCAACCCCAACTTCTTCATTGACATTTTGCGCCACTGCAAAGATGAGACCGTTAACTTCACCATCTCCGATTCTTATAATCCGGGACTGGTCACCGATTCGACAACAGCACAATTTGTCATCATGCCCATGCGCCTAGAAGTTTAAATAGACCGAATGCGTCTCAAAAATTGAATTTTCGGCTGCATCAAAGCCTCGCGGTTAAAATCTTTCGGAGGGGGCTGTATTAATAAAGCACAGCCTCCTCCGACAGATTTTAACCGCGAGCGCTTTCGCGTTGCCCAAAACCAATTTTAGAGACACGCTTGGTATCATGACGCTTCAACATCTAGTCTTACGCCATTTTCGCAATTATGAGCAGGCTCATATTACATTTGGCCCCTCCGTCAACCTTCTCTACGGAGATAATGGACAAGGAAAGACCAACCTTCTTGAAGCGATCCATCTCATCAGCACCGGAAGGTCGTTCCGCACCCAGCGTTTAAGCGACCTGATCCAAACAGGAGCCTCCTATTTCTATGTCGAGGCCCATTTCATCAAAGACGGGATCTCCCAGTCCCTCAAACTCTTCTACGACGATAAAACCCGCAAAGTCCAATATAACAATACCGTCCACTCCCACTTCACGGCCGTCTTAGGAGTCCTCCCCGGCATCCTCCTCTCACCCGAAGACCATGCGCTCATCAGCGGCTCTCCCTCGGAAAGAAGACGTTTTATCGATATGCATATCGCCCAGATCGATCCCCTCTACATCTATCATCTCGCCCGCTACTTCAGAGCGATGAAGCAACGGAACCATCTTCTCAAAAGCCGAACGGAACAAACACTTGCCTCCTGGGAACAGGCGATGGCCCCTTCAGCCGCCTACATTATTGAAAAACGACAGCACGCGATCTCGAACCTCCTATTGCCGATCTCAAAATGGATGGAGTCCCTTTCTCTTGGAAAAGATGGCCTCCAGGCGGAATACGATTGCAGCATTTCTTTGCGCAACACAGAGAGCAAAGACCTCTTGAGGCTCCTTTTGTCCCATTGGGAAAAACACCGGTCAAAAGAGATCCACTCCGGCTCAACCCTCTTCGGCCCCCATCGCGACGACCTTAACTTCTGCATCTCTGAAAAAGACGCCAAGTACTTTTCCAGCGAAGGGCAAAAACGGTGCGCTTCAGCAGCCTTGCGCTTTGCCCAGTGGGAGCAGATCCACACCTTCCTCGGCGAAAAACCCCTCCTTAGCATCGACGACTTCGGCATCCAGCTCGACCGGCAGCGAAGGGATCTCCTGCAAAACAAGCTAGCTGAATTCGGACAGGTCTTTTTAACTACTCCCTCCTTTTTACCGATCGACCGGAGCCAAGCAATCCATATCGAATCGGGCCGAATTAAAACTTGACGACTCCTGACAATTAAATTATTTAATATATAAATTTACCACAAAATTAAACTAAAAAAACATAATAGACCAATTAACTTAATTAATGTAAAATTAAACGCAATATTAAAAACATTTTTTTCTAAAAAACTCAACGAGATTAAGGAGAAGTGACAAATGGGAAGCAATTTTTTCGTTTCAGTCTACAGCAACCTGCTCACATTATATCATTCTCACCTTCAATCGCCTACTTCGAGCAATAAGACCGTTCTTCAGGAAAAATGCTTTCTCGATCTTCCCGAAGGGATCAAAAACCGCATTAACTCTCATATCTCTCATCCTGTTGACGGAGTTGATTTCAAACCTGGCCAAGTGCAGATCTTCGACTCACCGACCCTTTTTCAGGAGGCCATCAGACTCACCGCTTTTGAGATATTTGATACCATCAGCCAACCGGAAAGAAGTGCCATCGGCAACAAAATATGGGAATATGCCAAATTTCCCCAGACCGATGATCCTCAATGGGGCGAACACCATGCAAAGGACGATGTCCCCATCCTGCTGAAAAGCTTAAACCACTGCTTAGGGGATTTGACTCCTCAATTAGAGATCGCCTTAAACGATTGGATAGCCCAAGAAGGAGAGAACATTTCAGGGCAGCTCCATCATTCGCTAAACGTGCTCAAAACGATCAAAGCCTTTTTAAAAGGAGATGTCTTATTTCCTAATATGCTGGAAAACTGGGGATGCAGAGCAGACCATCAGAGCATGCATATCTATGCTAATGTATCCAGCTTACCGCCCGTTTTTGATCAAAGACCATTTATCTCCCGACTATTCCATTTCACCGCCAAATATAACCGCCTGGCGGCAATTCCCCAAGACATCTGCAAACTCTCTGAACTCATCACCCTCGAATTCTCAAATGAAAACTCCCAGAACCTGATGAATAATTCGATTCCACTTCAACAAGGCAACCTTACCGTTCCGTCGGAAATTGGAAACCTTGCTAAATTGATGCACTTCAACTTGACCGGCTCTGAGCTAGAATTCCTCCCACCAGAAATAGGAACATTGCGCAATTTAAAATCCCTAAACCTCCGCAATATCCAGAACCTAAAAAACTTACCCTGCGAGATCTTTAACTTAGCCAATGATTGCAAAATCGAGATCGAAGACTCAGCCCTTCTGGAGAATCCGGTTTTCCTCGACAATCTTCAACAAACAACAACACATAACCTCAACTATAGCGGTCCTCAATTCATCTTCACCCTTCTGTTTACTTCGCCGTTCGACTCCTTTTCTAGTTCTGGCTTGGCGTCATCTTCCGAAGCGCAAGAGGCCTCTGCTTCCATTAACCCAAGCGACATTGATGCGATCCTCGCCCATATCTTTTTGAGCGCAGCCAATGAAGAACAGCAATCCTTTATCGATAAAAACACACTCTATCTCCAATCCTCCATGGAAGAGGCCAAGTCTCAACT
>CAZEYJ010000253.1:0-16234 GCA_964516795.1 uncultured bacterium | reverse complement strand
GATAGCTCCAGAAATGTTTTATCATATTCTGTCTTTTTTAGGCCCAAAGGACTTATCAGTTTGTGCAGGAGTATCGAGTCATGTGCATAGCCTGACATCGTACTGTGTAAATCAAAGCCAATATGAAAAAATGCGGGATTTCATTAGGTGGTTGCATGGTAGGTTAAATAACGGAAAAGTCAAACAAGATTTGGAATGTATCCTGTCATCGCTTAGTAAAAGTCAGTTTCCTAACTTTCTGTCGCTAAAAAAGGATTTCATCATTGTTGTAAAAAATCAGATCATTGATGCCTTAAGTAATTTAAGCAGTGGTCAATTAAATGTTCTTCAAAGTGAAGTTGTTAACGGTAAAGTTGAGGGTATGCCGTTCTTTTGTGAGAACATGTTTACTGTAGCTGAAATTTGGGGGAAAGCCCTGAAAATAAACTGGATTGAGGAACAAGATCATATAAATATTTTTAATATTTATAGCGGTCTTATGAAGGCCGGGGACTATGAGCGCACCATTAAGTTTGTAAAAGATATGCCTCCGGGAAAGTACGATGCCTACGACTCGTTATCGCTCCGAATACGGGGTTTTTCCTTTTATGAAGGGATCGTAGAAGGGCTTATAACAGCAGGAAAATTTGATCGGGCTATTGAGCTAGTAAGGGAGCTTCCTGACGAAATACAGAAAAATGATAGACTCTATGAGAAAATTTCTCTTGGGTTTTTAAGAATTGGAAAATTGGATCGGGCCATTGAGATGGCAAATCATATTGAGGTGGGAATTCCTTTTAATTTTTTTGAGGGAGAAAAGTCATTTGAGAGCTTTGCTTGGAATTCTATTGTAATTGAATTTGATCGCCTTATAGAAGCAAAAGAATTTGATGTAGCTATTGAGCGAGCAGCAGATGTTTTTGATCCATACTTGAAGAATTTATTAAACAATAAAATTCTTAATGCGCTTTTACAAGCTGGAGAATTTGATCTAGCTATTGCTTTAGCAAAGAGTGATCTTGACAAATGGACTTTTGACAAAATTTTTGAGGCGTTTGCACAAGCAGGAATGGTTGAGCAAGCGATCGAGGTTGCAAGCGGTATTGCTGATCTTGGCAAAAGACAATCAGCTGAAATTGCAATGTGCGCGGAGCTTTTAAGATTAAAAGGGAAGGATGCAGCTTTTGAATTTGCGGATCGTTGCAGCAGTGAGTCAAAAGACTTGCTTTTTGCAAAACTTTCTGTAGCCTTTTTTGAGGAGAAAGATAACGATGGCGCTAAAGAGGCTTTAAACCGAATTGATGATGATATGTTGAGAGGCCAACTGCTTCAGGCGCATCCTCAAATCGATTACTTATTTTAAAAGTTTGTTTGCAGAGCATTAGGCTCATGGTGGCAGGCATAGCTGAAGGATCAGTTTTGGAGCTGCGACGGCTTTTCTTCAGTATGTTGATCTGATCCTCGGGCCGTGTTTATGAACACTGTCCCTTCAGTGCAGATCAACATATTGAAGTGCTTTCCTGCCGAATTCCCGATTCTTCAGATTGTTTCGGTATAAAAGCGGCGCTCTGGTATGTTGGCCTGATGTTAGACGCAAAAAGTAACCGCATCGCCCTTCCGATCCTTCTCCTGACCATCTTTTTAGACTGGATGAGCATCGGTCTTGTCTATCCGATGTACTCTTCGATGATCTTCCATGAGGGGGCTCATTTGTTCTCTCCAGAGACGTCGGACGTGGTCAAAGGGGTATGGCTCGGTATTCTGCTGGCCTCGGGACCGTTGGCCCAATTTTTCAGCTCCCCGGTCGTTGGGACATTTTCAGATCAAAAAGGGCGCAAACCGCTTCTGAAAGCGACGCTAGTGACGATCGTCTTCGGCTATATCCTGTGCGCAACGGGAGTCTGGATAGAGAGTTTAGCCTGCATGCTTGCGGGACGGCTCATTGTAGGGATCGGGACAGGCAATGCCGCTGTGGTGTTTGCCTCAATTGCCGATATCAGCAAGCCGGAGGAAAAGGCCAAGCGTTTTGGTCTGGCCAGCATGGCAAGCGGGCTTGGGTTCACGCTAGGTCCTTTTTTAGGAGGGACCCTTTCTGCGTATGGATTTGCAACGCCATTTCTTTTCTCTGCTGTGTTTTCTTTGATCAACTTCATCTTGATCCTTGCCTTATATAGAGAGACGCATCATGTCAGGAGACAGGTCCATTTGAGCCTGATCCTAGGCCTTAAAAACTTGAAAAAAGCTTTGCGCACCCCGGGTTTAAGCACCTTTTTCCTCTGCTTTTTCTTTTTCTGTGCAGGATGGTCGTTTTACTGGGAATTTATTCCGGTGACATGGATCCAGGATTATGGCTTAACTTCTGCGCAGGTGGGGAACCTTTATGCCTATGGGGCCGCATTTTATGCTCTGAGCTCCGGCCTGCTCATCCGGCCGATTGTGAACCGGTTTCCCCCTCTTTCTGTTCTTTTTGTTGCGCTGGTTTTACTGGTGGCGGCGATTTTTCCGATGCTGCTTCACTCAGATGTGGCTATTTTCTGGGGGTATGTTCCGGTCCAGCAGTTTCTGATCGCCCTTGTGTTTCCGACCGGGGCAACGATCATTTCCAACTCTGTCAGCCAAGATTCGCAAGGGGAAATGCTCGGAGTTTTGCAGTCGGTCGATTCCTTTGCTTTTGCTTCTAGTCCTATCGTCGCCGGCTTTTTTGTCGGGCTAAGCGCTGAGGCGCCCATCTTGATTGCAGGAGGGTTTATGGCGCTGGCAAGTCTGATTCTTCTCAAGAGCTTCATTAAAAAATCGCTCTCTTAGCTTTTCTCGCAAGTTCTCTCTTAAAAGAAATTGCTATTTAATCGATCAGCTATATATAAAATTTTGGTTTCGCATGTCTTGAATTAACTCGAGGATCATATGTCATTAACTCCGCCGCTTCGTTCTCAGAATTCCCGGTGTGTTTTAACATCTCTTTTTTTGTCTTCTAATCCGGAGGAGCCCTCGCCTTTTAGATTGGAACCGCCGAGCAAGTTGCTTGAAGCCTATGTCAGGAGGTAAGGAGGAGGTGATCGAGAGATTGCACAGATCGAAGAGATGCTGAGTAAGCGCTTTCAAGATGACCAACAAGCAGATGGGTTTATCAAATTGGCGGGATCGCTCCCTTTAAGTGAAATGCAGGCATGGCTTAAGCATTCAGACCGGGGCGGCATGGAACAGGATGATCGACAGTTATTTAAAGAATTGAAGCGATTACATCCTGAGACAGACTGTACCCTACGAGACATGGTGCAGCTGCTTTATCCTATGGAAGACAAGGCGATATGCCGGATATTTGGCCGGTTGATCAGAGGGGCTGATTGCACGTATTCCGAGTTGATCGATCTGTTGCATCCTGATGCTTGCGGAGGTTGGCAAGGGATGCAAAAAATCAGCGATGTGTTCGGCCACAATGTCGATTTTTTCTTGCCGAAGGGAAGGCATTTTTATCTCGACAATAAGATGCGGATGATCTTTGAGAGTATACGAGCTAAAATTGGAGATCGCCATGTCCAGGATATAGATGCTTATCCGGTTGTGATTTCCGACCTGATGATCGACAGCGGGGATGCCGAGCGCGCTGCCGAGTTGATGAATGCGATGCAGATGACGGAAGAAGAGAGGATTCCGATCATTAAGCATTTGATTGAAAAACACTTCCAGTATGCTATTTACCAAATTCCCCGTTTTGGGATTCTAAGCCAAGAGGCCCTCGTTGATTTGGCCTATTTTTCCTTAGGGGTATGCGTCAGGGCAACGGCAGAAGGTTTTCATTGTTTTGGAATCAAGAACTCAGCAGAGCGGGCGGCGTTGGCTAAGCTCTGTGCTCAAAAAAATGCTCATTTTACGATCCGTTCTATTGATAATTTTCAACTGGACGGCCTACCTGACCAGGTCGAAGTGCTGAAAACCTGCATTCAATCGGTTCCCAACGAAGTTCCCAAGCATCTTTCCAAATGCGCGATTAAGGACCAGCCGGCTTTATTAGAGCTGGCCCATTGCTGGATCGAGGCATCTTCTCCGCTTACGGGAACTCTGCTAGCGAACCTTCCTTTATTTGGGATTCAAGATCCTGACGATTTTGTAGCGCTCCTGAAGCGGTGCGTTAAGAAAGATGGGATTGTCAATATAGAGGATTTAGAGGAACCGCCTGAGAAAGTTGTCCAGAATGTCTTGGGAAGGTGTGTTTGGGGAAGCCATTTTGCTAATTCTCAATCCACGCTAAAGATCGCTTTAGATTTCATGAAAAACATGGCGGAGTCTCAAGGTTTTAAGATCGATGCCTCAAAAAACTTTACCCCTTTGCTCCTTGTTGGCATAAAAAAGGATCCGAAGCTTACACACACCTATTTAGAAAGGGTGGGGCTTGCGGACAAAGCTCAGATCTTAATGCTGAGCGAGATGTGCCGCAAACAGGATCGTTCGATCCCTTCTCGAGCAAACCAGGTTTTAAAGTTCATGGGCTAGAGGCTTTCCTCCGACAAAGGCAGCGATATTCTCGAATGTAGTTCTAGCAATTTGTTCGAGGGTCTCTTTGGTTAAAAAACCTTGGTGGGGCGTAATCTGGACGTTGGGCATCTGGATCAGGGAGCCAAGCTGCTCGTCATGAAGGGGTTGATGAGACCAGTCTTCAAAGAAGTAGGGAGCTTCGTTTTCATAGACATCTAGGCCGGCGTAGGCCACTTGATGGGTCTTTAACGCTTCGATCAGGTCTTGAGTTTGGATGAGGCCCCCTCTGCTTGTGTTGATCAGGATAGCTCCGTTTTTCATTTGGCTTAAGGTGGAGCGATTGATCATGTGGCTGGTCTGGGGGGTAAGAGGGCAATGCAAGGAGATGATGTCGCTTTCTTTAAGAAGCGTTTCCAGAGGGCAGTAGGAAGCTCCAATCCTGTTAGCAAAGGCTTCATCTATGATGGTGTCATAGATCAGGACATTCGCTCCAAACCCACGCAGAATTTGCGCTGTTGTTCTTCCGATGTTGCCGGCCCCGATGACCCCGACTGTTTTCCCATTGATTGTAAAACCGACCAATCCTTCAAGCGAGAAGTTATGTTCTGTGACGCGGCGGGAGGCCAGGGGATATTTCCGGCTCAGGCTGAGGATCAGTCCGACGGCATGTTCAGCAACGGCATAAGGAGAGTAATTAGGGACATTGACAACGCGGATTTTCCCTTTTGCGGCATTGAGATCGACGTTATTGTAGCCTGTGCAACGCATTGCAATGAGCTTGACTTTGTTGCTGTGGAGCTTTTCGATCACCGGAGCGGACAAGTCATCATTCACAAACGCGCAGATCACTTCATACCCTTCCGCCAGATTGGCTGTTTCCAAATTGAGCCGGTGGGGATGGAACTTGATCTGGAACTGATAGGCGCGGTTGGCCTGTTCGAGAAAGCCTTTTTCATAAGGTTTGGCATCGACGCAGAGGATTTTACAGGGGCTCATGATTGTGACCAGTAGGGGTGGTTTTTTACTTTTCGATAACACTGGGACTCTTCATCCCATACATTTGAGGGCTCGAGATTGCCTTCGTACTTGCTGTTAAGATAAGTTACGACATCATTGGGGGCCCATACGGTCAGGCCGTCAAAGTTGGCCTTTTTTAATGGAAAGACCGTGTCGAAATGGACCGGCTTCATCCCTTTGAGCTCATCTTTTTTCCAGCTATGGGGCATCGGGCTATGCTCGTAGGTAAAAAAGTAGGAGACCTCGTTTTTGCTTGTATCGATCTGGTAGTGCATGATGTCAATGAAGTTCTTGGTCTCTTTGACGTAGAGTTTAAGGAACGTTTTCGGATTGCTGTAGCTAGACCAGTCTTGAACCTGATATTTTTTGGGATCGAGCTGGGAAAGGACCCGCTTGACGTTGTCATGGTCGGGAAGGAGGATGGAAATGTCGATATCCCAATCCCAAGGGATGATCCCTCCATATCGGTAGGCTCCTAGGCAGGTGCCGAAATCGATCCAATAGGTGATGTTGTGCTTGTCTAGAAGCGAGACGATATCTTTGAAGGCCTTGATCTCGGCAGCTTGTTTTTTTGTCAGTTTTGAAGGGCGCTTATGATGCAGGCAAGGGATGAAGTCTTCACTGTGGATATGTTCGATCCCGATCTTGGTGTAAAATTCCAGGTTCGATTCGACATAAGCTGCTTTTAGAGCAGACCGGATCTGACGGTGCTTTTTTCTGACCTTGGGAGAAAGGTAGGAAACCCCTTTAATTGCAGCGCCGACGATCTCTGTGACAGGAAGGACAGCTAGCGCCAAAGTCGTTTTCAGCCAGTGCATCCGGTGGTAACGGAAGGATTGTTCGACTTTATATAATGCCGGATCTTCTTGCGACGGCTTTACCGTTTTTCCGGCAAAGAGGTAGCGGGAAGGAGCGAGAAAAAAGTCTCCAATCGCTTCGAATCCCTTGGCATTTTTTGCATGCGTATGGAAGAAATGATTTTCTTTGAATTGATGGAAGGATGTGACAAGAGGGACGCCCAAAGGCTGCATGACGTCGCGGAAAATGCTGGTCTCTTTGATCTGCTGCTTCTCCCCTTCTTCTGCTTGGACTTGAGAGAATAAGGCCAAGATGACGCCCAAATAATAGACTAGTTTACTTTTTGGCGAAGATATGAAGAAAGTAGGGATCTGCATAAAACACCTCCGGGGAGGTTTTATATCGAGATAGCTAATTTATTTCAAGATCCCTTGTGGATAAATTCTAAACATTGTACAGAAAAGAAAAGTCTTTTAAGAGGTTGCCCCATGTTCAAAAATCGAGTGTTTTCTTTTATTGCTGCAGTCTGTTGTCTGGTTAGTTCAACAGTTTGTTTAATTGCTGACAACCAGATTGTGATCCCAAGGGAAGATGTCAATGTGAGCTCGCCTACTCAGCTGCAGGCTATTGTTGTTGATCCCAATGGCAATGTCACAGAGCAGGAATGTACTTATGATCCCCAAACTCAGGTTGTTGTAGTCGATTCACAGAATAGCGGAGAGAATGCCAGCGTTTTCTTCCCCTTGCTATCGATGGGATTTTTGTGGTGGGATGGATATTGGGTCGACCGCGATGGGTATTATTACAACAACAATCGCTGGGTCCGTGTCAATGATGACCATTGGGACAATCATTGGAACAATTATTGGAATAAAAATTGGGATGGCCATTGGCATAATTATTGGAATAACCGCTCTAACAATTCTAATTTCCGGTATCGGAACCAAGAGCACTGGAACCATGATTCGATGCGATCGGCTCATCGGGGAGATGGCAATCGCGGCGATCGTGGCGATCGTGGAGGTCATGGCGGCGGCGGTGGAGGTCCTCGGCATGGCGGTAGCCGAGGGGGCGGAGGGCATCGGTAACTAGAGCATTTCTCAATGACCCATTTTCCTAGTGTAAAATGGGTCATCCTACAATCTTGCTTTTCCCGCACAGCGGGAAAAGCTTTTGAAAATGGGCGGTTGACGCTGGGCGAGTTTTCCTTTATATTTGTCGTAATAGTTAACCAGCGATCTTTATGCATAACCAATTGCGCCGCCCGATCTACGGCTTAGTTTTTTTGATGTGTTTGTCCTTTGGGGGATTTAAAATCTACAAGGCTGTCAGCTCTTTTATTGAGCGCAAGACAGATGGGTTCAGCGTCCAGGCCATCTCTTCGAACAGAAAATATCATCCAGATTGGGATGTCCACTCTTTGACGGAAGAAGAGAGGGCAGAGCTCGATTGCGCCCTAGGACAGAAATATCGGTATTTAGCTTGCGGGAATCAGGCTTTTGCTTTTTTGAGCGAGGATGGGCGTTATGTCCTCAAGTTTTTCAAGCAAAAGTTGTTTGAGCCTCCCTTTATTTGGAAATGGGTCTCTTTATTTGATGGAAAGGGAAGAAGGGCGAAGAAGATCTGGAAGAAACAAGACAAGCTGGAAAGGGATTTTGCCAGTTATCGGATTGCATTTGACGATCTGAAGGAAGAGACGGGGCTTGTCTTTGTTCATTTGAATGCTACGGAGTGGATCGGCAAAGAGGTGATCGTTTCAGATAAGAGCCAAGCAGAGCATGCTTTAGTTTTGGACCGGCTGAACTTTATTTTGCAGCGGCGCGCTGACCTGGTTTACCCGACGATAGACCGCTTGATGGCAGAAGGGCATGTGGCTGAGGCCAAGGAGGCCCTTTCCTCGATCCTTAAGCTGTTTGATTCTCGTTGTGGAAAAGGAATAGCAGACAGCGACCCCGACTTGGACAAAAATTTTGGATTTATTGATGGGCGCGCAGTTCAGATCGATATCGGACGCTTTACGCGAGATCCTGTGAAGCGCAAGTTTAGAGATCGTCATGTAGCCAAGTCTGATGAGCCAGCTGCCGTTGAGTTGCCTCCGATCAAGGAGAGTTTTAAGGCATGGTTATCTAAAAATTATCCTGAGCTGTATGAGCATTTCGATCGGGAATATGAAGGTTTGAAAGCAGCTTTGTAAGCAGCTTTTTAATTTGTTCAAGACTGTTTCTTATGCTCGTGAGTAAAATTCCCTGGAAAATATAACTCAAAGAAAAACCAGATGCAATTTCACTCGGTGAACATTTATACCCCTTCCACTTCAATCGTCTCCAAGAAAACCGAATGAAAATTTGAGGCTTTTAATCGGTTTGCTTGTGGTTACGATCGAGGTGGAAGCACTATATACCGAAATAACCTGAAGAATCAGGAATTTGGCTTCGTCAGCTTTTCTTCAATATGTTGATCTGATCCTCTGGTCGAGTCTATGAACACTTTCCCTTCGGATCAGATCAACATATTGAAGAGCCTTCTAGTGTTCCTTAATAAAAATTCTTCGAGTCATTTCAGCGAGCTTTCACGCTGGAAATTAACTCAGCAATTTTTGTTAAGGACCATTAGCTAAATTCCCGATTCTTCAGGGTATTTCGGTATAATTTTTTTCCCTTTTGGAAAATGAGTCATTGAGAGATGCTCAATGCATTGAGCTCTCTTTGAGGATTTCGATCAGCTCTCTCCATTTTCTGAAGTGGACGTGGGCGACCACGATCGGTTCCTCCTGCTGCACAGCACGGGAGAAATCGCCTATATAGGGCAAATAGTCTTCCCAAGGCTTGTGCTCGAGCAGAGCGGATAGCTCTAGAACCAAGTAGCGGCGGTGGAGTTGGTAGGGCCATAGGGCCTTGAGATCGGCCATCACTTCGGGTGTTGTAAAGATGTGGACTAGGATGCAGAGGGGATGGGCACGATCGAGGCGGTCCCACAAGGAGGAGGCGTGGCGGTTTCCCCATGATACGCTCCAATAACCCATATTCCGATGGGCCCTGACCAGGTCGGCGATCATCGTGCGGTGTTCATCGCTGAGCGCAATTTGCTGCCAAGGCGTCGGTTGGGGAGCTGCGGGCTGAGGCGGTTCTACCGGCGGCTCAGCTCCAACCTGCGGCTCAGCAGCGGGTTCTGGAGACGGCGCTGCCGGAACGATAGTAGGCGGGGCAGCCGGAACGATAGTAGGTGGGGCAGCCATTGGAGACGGCGAGATCCTTCCCAGTTTGATATCGAGGAGAAGAAAGACCATTCTTTCCCATTGGCCAGAATTTAAGAGGGGCTCGATCAGCGCCGGATCGATTTGCAAAGAACGCGCAAAACCGGGAAGCATTGAGGCAAGAGGTCCCCTTTCCCTTTCGAGTTTTCTTGACAATCCTTGTAGAAACTGGGGCCAGATCCAGCTGTTGCTCCGGATCGCATCGAGATCTGTCCGCAAGGTGCTGTGCAAGAGGATATATTCTAAAAATTTCAGAGGATGGACATGTTCGATTTCGCGGCCAAGCTGCTCTAATGTAGCGCGGTGGGGAAGGAGAAAAATTGGCGATGTCGTTCCAAGCCGATGGACAATTTGGAATATTTTCCTCATCTCATCCGGAGTGATCGGCAGGGAAGAGAAGGGATTGGCAACCGGGACTTGAGAGGAGTTCTCTTCTGGCAGCGGAGGCGGCGCGGAAGGTTGAGGTTGCTGCTGCGGGATCATCCAGGCATTTGGTAGAGTCTCGATAGGATCAGGCTCATTCTGTAGGCATGATTTTAAAAGGTCGATGAAGCCGTTTAAGTATTTAAGGACCGTAAGGCATCCGGAACGAAAAAAGTTGCGGATCGATTGAAAGCATCGGAAGCACGAGTTCGAGCTTGCAGAAGGGGGTGTCAATGTTATCGGTTGGGAGCCGATTCCGGTAGGAGTCCTCGCCGAGGCAATCGGCGGCAGTGGAGATGGGGTGGTTTGGGATGGTTGAGAAGGGGGAATGGAAGTAGTCATTGTGTCGCTCCAGAGTTGAATGGCAGTTTCGGTATAAGTATACCTAGGATGAGCAGATTTCCTGGTAGAAATTTTTTGCTGTTTTGATAATTTTTATAAGTGTTTAAAAGGTGGTTTTTTTATGGGGTTGTCTCCGGTTCCCAATTCTATTCAGTCGCAAGCTCCTTTGCAGCGCGAAGGTGTGCCGGGTCAAAACACAGCGCATGCGCCAAGCGGCTCTTCCCTATCTCCAGAACCTTTGGAGGAAAATGGAAATGCCGGCAACCATCATCTTAAGGCTTCTATTTCTGCCTCAGAAAGATTAAACGGTGTGAAGAGGCGGTTATTGCAAAATCCTGAGGAGAAGAAAAGAGGCTTATCAGGTGTGCTGCACCAGATCTCTCCCGTTAAAAAGTTGTCCCATCATGCTATGCGATTTTTAACACCGGAGGCAGTGGAATTCGAAGTCTCGCCGGGGAAAATCAGTCGGTTGAGAGCAAGGGGATATTCTCCAGAGGTATCGAGTTCACAATCTTTGGCAGCGCTTAGCAACAGCAATGCTCATTCGATTTCTCCTGTTCCTGAAAGAGGGAGACAAGTCCGGAGGGTTTTGTTTGCCGAGCTGAAAGAAGAAACGGAAAGTGGGATTTCAACGCCGGAGCATCCCATCTCGCCCGTTGAAAGTTGGTCGCCGGATTTTGCTCGATCGTTTGACAAAGAGGAAATGGAACTTGATTTCGATGAGAAAGAAGAAATGAGCGATTCTGATCTGTTTGATGAGGAGCGGGCTGTGACACCTGAACAGGAGCCCCCTTTTGGCACCCCTTCTACAAGTCTTGTCAAAACTCCGGAGAAGGTAAAAAAATTATGCAATCTTTTGCGCAAACATGATTTTTTTGCTGGGCAGTTGTATGGAACCTCGGCCGAGATCGTCAAGGAAGTGACTATTGCGATCCAGAAGAGGGAATTTAGTGATACGCCCCATAAGAGGATGTCTTCCAGAGTGGTCAGAAAGATTTATGGCTCTATTGCAGAGCATTTAATTAGGGAAAATAATCGCGTTGCTTTTCATGCTAAAGCGTTTAAATTGGTTACTGAAGAGCAACCGCTCTTGCGATCTTTAACCAATGCCTTAGTGGCAGCAGACCGGAGCGCCCGCTTTAAAGTTGACGAGCTGCGTGCTCCAAAAGAGGTCATTAATGTCGAGCATTTAACAAAGGCCGACTGCCGCGGTTTTCATTTCTGCCCTCCGGGACATCCTTTGGAGAATCAGCTGGCCGATGTCAAGAGGTCGGACAATGGTGTTTACCAGGGGTGGTTCCCTGTGGATCCAGCAGATCCTTCCGGAAAAAAGAAGTGTTCCACATTTTTTCCTTTGAGGAGCGAAGAAGAGATGATCGACGTGGTGGAAACTGCGGTTGCAGGAGAACCGATCGCGATGATAGGAAACCGTTATCTTCATTCTTCTCCTACAGAACCTTATCTGATCGAAGCATTTAAAATGGGAGCGGTTGTCAAGTCGGCCTTCCCAATTTTTTATTTTTCTCGTTGGACCGATGAGGGATCCTGCCATGTGATTGTAAGGGGAGAACCTCCAGTCTCTGGTAAAGAATTGCTGAATAAGGCCAAAGGAGCGGTTTTAGCCTATTCTAAGCCGAGTCAGGACGCCAGTCGGCCAAATCCTATCCGCTATACAGTCGGAGAGGAGCTGCTTATCGAGATGGCCCCTTTGCTGTCTGATTTGGGAGTCAATCAAGGGATTTTTATTCAGTTTCCTCAAAATTGTTTTACTGATCTGGTTGATCCGGAGCTCTTGGCCGCATTGTGCCGGGAGGCTTAGAAGCTGTCTTGAAACCCCAATTTGGAGCCAAATCTGCGCTTTTTTCACAAAGGGCAGTTTTCTCGCAAATTGCCTACTCTCATTCGAGTATGTCAATTTGCAAGAGAACTCCCTTTACGAAAAAATCATCAAATTTTTCTTCCAAAGCGGGTTTTAAGACAGCTTCCTAGAAGCTGTTCTAAAACTCCAATTTGGAGCTTGATCCCCGTTTATATTAGGACAGTCTTCTTTTAAAGAGGCTGTCTCTAAGGATACGTTATTTAAACGTCTAATTGTTTTTTAATTTTTTATTCTTTTTTTAATTTTATTATTTATTGGTTTGTTAGTATTTAGTTTAGTTTGTTTTAATTTCTTTTTCTATGTATAATTCCGTCGAATTTTGATTAAATTGGGAGTGCTATGGACTTTTGGCTTTTTAATTCAAAAAATCCTTCGAGGTTATTTCGAACGCTGGCTCGGTGCGTTGATTATCTCCTTTTGTTCCTTGTCGGCGGGACCATCTCCCTATTTTTGCCTTGGTTCATCGAGACTTATTATTATTTTGTTTTTGCCTTAGCAGTTCCTCTGCTTTGGATCCCTATCGAAGCGCTGTTGATTTCTCTTGCAGGAACAACTCCCGGAAAAGCCCTTTTTGGCATCAAGATCCTCGATAAAATGGGAAAAAAGATTAATTATCGTGAGAGTTTGAAGATAGCTCTTGGAAAGGATTCTAAGACAGGTGTCGTTCGCCAAACTTCTCTTTCCTTTCTGCGGCGGATCACCGCTTTGGTCATTATTGTGGGATGCGCCCTTGTCAGCGTGTTCGGCAATGCCTTAACGAAATGGAGTGTCGGTATTGAAAAGGGGATTACCAACAAAGGGTGGATCCAATATGCAGACGAAGATGCCGGTTTTACCGTCCATTTTCCCAATGATCCTAAAGAGGAATCTAAGCAGCTCGAAATCCCAAAAGAGAACAAAGTCATTAATTACCAAGAGGTCAGAGCCAATCAGGACAAAAAGGTGTTCTATTCGGTCACTTACATGGAGCTGCCCGGCAAATGGAAAATAGCGGGAAATACGATCTTGCTTAAGGCAACGTTGGACATCATGGTCAAACACATGCCTGAGACGACGTTGATCAACAAGAAACTGACGATCCATCAAGGGCAGCGGAGCCTCGATTTCCATCTTAAGCAAGGAGAAGAAGAGGTCAAAGGGCGGCTAATTTTAGTGGGAACAACCCTCTACAAGCTGACGGTGACCTATCCTCCTTCTTTGGCGCAGGAGGTCCAAGATAACCCATTTATCGAGTCTTTCGATATTTCAGCGAGCAAATGATTCAGCTATGTTCTTTTGCACAGCAGGACCAAGGCTGTGCGCTTTTTAATTCTCTTTGTTGTTCTGCATATTGATGCTCTTCGTGAAGGTCCTTGATCCAAAAACTCAATAATTTTTCGGTGGGTTCTTGTTCGTGGAGCTCTTTCCATGTGAGGCGGCAATGCAGATCGGGGCAATGGACATAACCCCTTTTGCGCCAGAAATCGTGGAGCGGCAGATAATCGGCCGGTTTAAATCGATCGAACTCAGGCCGGACAGGATCGAAAAAGCAGATGTGCTTATACTTTTTGAGCTGTCTGACATGAGCTTCGCGCATATCGAAAAAGTGGTGGCCGATCCCCCGGTTCCTGTAGTGTTTCAGAAGGGCCGATTCTCCGAAATAAAAGTAGCTGGAGATGTCGCCAAAATGATCGAAAAACGGCTTGCGCACCTCCTCTCGCGCCAGGCTTAAAGGGAGACCTAAAGAGACTCCGACAAGCGTCGTGTTGTCAAAGATCAGTACGCCGATCGATTCTTTGCTCATTAGATATTTTTTCAGCTCTAAAGTCTCTTGGTTGAGATTGGGCTCTTCCATGTAAGGATACTCCCGAAAGACATCGACTCGCAGCTTGGCAATACTGTGTAAATAGGTCTTCAGCGCAGGGCCTGTGAACGTGCGGACGTGGATATCTGTCATTAGCATGAGAAACACCTTGTTTAAGACTCTCATCTTTTATGCTCAAAATGATATAAAAATGAAAGTAAGAAATTTTTTGTGAAGCAGCAGCTTGCAAAACAGGTTAGGATTCGCGTATGTTCGTAGATTCTTGAACATTTGACCGATTGGAGGAATGATGGCAAAACTCTATTTTCGACATGGGACGGTAGGCAGTGCAAAGACGTTGAACCTTCTCGCTGTGGCGCATAATTATCGGCAGCAAGGCAAGAAAGTGATCTTGCTCAAGCCGGAGATGGATAACCGATTTGGAAGAGGGCAGATCAAGTCAAGGGCCGGCCTTGAGATGGCCGCAGATCTGCTTGTGACGCCTGAAACGCAGATCCTCGACTTGAATTTAGAGGGAGTCTGCTGCATTTTAGTCGACGAGGCTCAGTTTTTTACTGCAAACCTGATCGAGCAGCTTCGGCTTATCACCTTGCTCAAGGACATTCCTGTCATTTGCTACGGTCTGCGCACCGATTTTAAGACCAGGTTATTTGAAGGGTCTTTGCGCTTAATGGAGCTTGCCGATTCGATTGAAGAGGTGAAGGCCACATGTCATTACTGCAACCGGAAATCGATCATGAACCTCAAACATGTCAATGGAGTACCGACGCTTGAAGGGCCTGCAGTGCAATTGGGGGCTGAAGAGCTTTATTTTCCCGTTTGCTACCGCTGTTATGCTGAGCAGCTTAAATTAGCGCCGGCGCCAGAGTCTGAGTGTGTTACTGTTTGAGCTCTTCTTTGAGCTTTGAAACGATCATGCTCATGCCTTTTGCGTTGTGCCGGTCGGTAGGGATAATGACATCGGCGAACCGTTTGCTCGGTTCCACAAAAGTATCGTGCATCGGTTTGACGGTTTTTAGGTACTGATCTCGGACGCTGTTAAAATCGCGTGAGCGTTGTTTTATATCCCGTTCGATCCGTCTAAGCAGCCGGATATCGTCGTCCGTATCGACAAAGATCTTGAGATCGAACAGTTCCCTCACCTCGGGAATGGCAAAGAGGAGGATCCCCTCGACGATGATCAGGTCAGCCGGTTCGATCTGGGCCATGTCGGCTTCTCGTGAATGGATGTGGAAATTATACTTGGGCATTCCTATGGGCCGGCTCTGCTTCAAAGCGATCAAATGTTCTCTGAGCAAATCGAAATCGAGCGATTCGGGGTGATCGAAGTTGGTATTGGCCCTTTCTTTTAAGGGAAGATGAGAGAGGTCTTTGTAGTAGGCGTCTTGATTGATCAGCGCGGCTTGGCCTGGAAAAAAGTCGATCAGTTGTTCTGCCAGGGTGGTTTTTCCCGAACCTGTTCCTCCTGCGATCCCTATGATCAGGGGTTCTTTTGCAGATAATTGCGTTAAGCAGAGCAGGCAGAAACAAAGAGCAAGTCGAATCATAGCGATGTCCTTAGGTTGGGAAAAAATTATACGCAAAGAGGCTTTTCAGCCCAAGCTTTAATTAGGATTATTGAATCGATTTATTTTGCAGCGTGCGGTCCTTTTAACCCAACTTGTCCCCTAACCTCCCTTAGATGCGATAGCGAAATGGGTATATTTCGCTCAGCTCGCTGGGCAAGTTAGGGGCCAAGTTGGGTTAGTAAAGTGTCGTAAACTCGGCTACACTTCGTCGCGCAGGATTTTTTCCCGGTAGTTTTGCATGAGCTGCACCATGAAGTGGAGGTTGTGGATGGTCGCAAGGGTCATGCAGGTCATCTCTTTTGCTTTAAAGAGATGGTGGAGATAGGCTAAAGAGAACTGCTGGCATGTGGGGCATGAGCATCCTTTTTCGGGAGGGGAAAAATCGGTGGCGTTATCGCTGCGGGTGATTTTGAGCGGGCCTTGCTGCGTGAGAAGGACCCCATGGCGGGCAGCGCGGGTGGGGTAGGAGGAATCGAAAGTGTCGATCCCTAAGGGGACGCACAGGTCGATCGATTCGAGATCGCCGATCCCGAGCAGGTGGTTGGGTTTTTCCGTAGGAAGGAGGGGAAGGGTTTTTGCAAGCATCCCGTGCATTTCTTGTTTGGTCTTCCCCATGCTTCCGCCGAGAGCAAATCCATCGAAGGGAAGTGTGCTTAAGAATTCGCAGCTTGCCTTTCTCATCTCCGTATTGACACCGC
>CAZEYJ010000252.1:0-4282 GCA_964516795.1 uncultured bacterium | reverse complement strand
TGGACACCCTTGCCTTCTCTAACGGTTCTCCTTACCAGAGCCCGTAAAGGACTTTCGCCTTCTAGTTTAACGACATACCGGTCGCACATTTTTGAAAAGGTGAGGAAATCATGCGTTGACATACTGGGTGCATTGGCTTTTGCTTCAATCGCAAATTGGCTCGCCTCATTTTCGAGCTGGAGGCTCATTTCGAGCGATTCGCGCGTTTCGTTGAGCGGAGGGGATACAAATACCAGGTCCGTATTGGTGATTGCAGGAGGGGCTATTCGCATGGTGTCGGCCTTATTGATAATAATCTAACTTGTCCCCTATCTTGCCCGAGACGTTAAGCGAACTACACGAGGTACAAGATTCTCGACGAAGCCAATGTGTTTGCACCTTGGTGAGGAGAGAAGCGCAGTAGATCGTGTATTGCAGCTAACGTATGCGGGCAAGATAGGGGACAAGTTGGGTTAAGGGTTATAAAGGTAAATTTGGGAACTCTTTTTTTAGTTCTTCGCGGGCAGCCTTGATGATCGCTTGCGTTTGACCATGCGCATAAGCCGGCGTTTCATGATCTTCATTGAATTGCATCTTCCCTAACAAATACGTTTCAAGGTAATTGAGATCATCGAGATACTTCTTGCGTTGAGATGGGGCCAGCATGGAGGCCTGCCCTTCCCAATAGCACATGGTTTGGTCAATGAGATCTTTGGTCTCTTGGCAGGCGTACTCTTGCGTGAGATGGGAAGGTGGGCTAGCAAAAGAGAACTGCTGTGTTGCAGGAGGGATCTTGTCATAGTCGATTGCAGGAGGGATTCCATCGCAGAAAGCCCATTCTGCATTGTGCAGAAAGGTGTTCATCATTCTGGTTTTCAGATCGAGATTCTGGGTTGTTTCTTTTTGATGGGCTGTTTGGTAGGTGAGGTTGCCCGCTTTAAATTGCGTGAGGATCCCTTGGTAGTTGGCAAGCGATGTCATGAATTTTTCTCGGATCAAGTCGGCGTGCACGCCATTGTTGCACAGATAGAAAAACTGCCTGCGCAATTTAATGACATATCTGTCGATGGTTTTTTCGTAGATTCGCCTCTCTTCGAAGGAAAGGTTTTGGAACTGTCCTAATGCCTCATCCTCAAAACGATCAAGGGCGACGTCGAGGTCGTGGAGGCCGATCCGCCCTTTGGTGGGTTCGAGCATCTGATCAGAATGAGGGATTTCAGGCCCGGACACTTTAGGCGCTGTGGAGATGGAGGGAACTTGTGTGCTCATGGGGGTAGCTCCTATTTTTTAGAGTTTGGCGTGGAGGTGGAATTTGCTCCTGAGCTCGCGATCGGTCCATTGGACGATTTGCTGCGTGGAGTAATGGCTTCTGACCGGACAGCCTGTTGCGCTCGTTTTTTCTCTGTTCATCGCTTCGATCAATTGCGCTTCGATCGTTTGCAGTTCTTTGAGATAGGCATCTCGCCTCACGGGAGGCACTTGGTAGGTGAGGCTTTCCCACTGGCACAAGGCTTTATCGATTTCGTCTTGGGTGTCTTGGTAGGGATCGATGACAAACGTTGGCTTCTGCTCCGGAAACGAGGTGGAATAGGTGTGCGGGAAATAGGGCATGTGAGCGCAAATGGCAAGCTCGATCGCGTCAGCGGCAATGTGGGCGATCGTGGTCAAAAGGTCTTGGTTTAGCCCCGTTTTTTGAAGCTCTTCACCATCTTTATTGGCAGTCTCAAACTGCTCGATCAAGCATTGATACTTCTTCATCGATGTGTTGAGTGCTTTTTGGATCTCCTGAGGGCTGCAGCCTTGCTGTTTCATCTTGAAGACTTCCCTTTTTAATTGAATGGCAAAGCGGCCGATCATTCTTGAGTGGCGCAGCCGGGCATCTGGAGAGATTTTCATCCAACCTTTGTTTGCTTCCGCTTTGAACTGGCCGATCGCTGTATGCAGTTCGGCCTCTAATTTGACCGGCTCAGGGCTGCTGTTTTCGCAACAGGCACCAGATGCAAGGAGGTGTTGCGCGGGTGCGTTAATAGAGTGGGCTGGGCGTTCGATTGACATGGTGTTAATCTCCATTTGTTAGAGACTCAAATTCGCCGATAGTCTCTTCGTCAAGGTGGTATTTTTTTAGTAGTTCGTGGTTAATGTTTGCAATTTGGTGATGTGCCATATACTCAGCTCGATGGGCATCTCCACTTTCAAAGTCCTGTTCCATTTTCAGATTATCGTTCAAGCGAATTTCTATTTGATGCAGCTCTTCGAGGTAAGCCTTTCGTTTGTCAACAGGGACTTCATAGGTGCGGCTTTCCCAGTTCCACATCGCTGCCTCAATTTGATCTTCGGCAACCAGGTAGCGATCTGCAAAGGAGCCCAGGGCTTGTTGCAACGGGAGTAAAACGTCTCGTTGAGTCTGAGATGAAAAGTCTGGAGGGTCGAAAAGGAGGATGTTGCCGTCAGAATACTCATTGACGTAGGCGATCCAGTTGATCGCTTGAACGGTGGCGCTTGATATTCTTGTTTTCAGGTCTTGGTTTTGACCCTTTTCCTGTTGCTTTGCTTCTCGATAGGTTTGATCTTTGGTTTTAAATTCGCTGAGCATCCATCGATAGACATCTTGAGATTGTTTGAGCTGTTTGCGTATTTCATGAGGGTTGCAATTGTTTTGCCATAGTTTGAACTGCTCTCTTTTCAAACGAATGACAAGCCTGTCAACCAGTTTCGTGTAGTATTGCCGGGCGTTGCAGGAGACATCGTACATGCCTTGCAGCGCTTCTGTTTTAAACTGGTCGATAGCTCCTTCCAGCTCGACCTCCAAGCGGATTTTAGCCTCCATCGCAGCAAGTTTAGGATCGTCGCTAGCATATTGGGCTTTTGTCGCCGGGAGGGTTTGGGAAGAAGGTTCCTGTCGCATGGCGCTGGGTTGCTCTTAATTGAAATTAAACTCTTTTTTCAGGTCGTAATGAAAACTTTCGACCCGCTTTTCTGTGCAGTAATGGCTCGTGCAAGGATCGCCAACAGGGCTCTTTTTATCGGCGTTCATGGCATCGGTCAATTGTGTTTCAATGCGCTGCAGTTCCCTGAGATAGCTCTCTCTTCTGATTTGGGGTATTTGATCAATCTTCCTTTCCAAACGCCACATCGACCTGTCGATCTCATCCTGGGTGTTTTGGTAGGGATCGACAGCAGGAGGCTGCTCTTTTTGCTCTGCAGGGGGTTGTTTGGAGGCTGGAATGGAGAGATGAGGCGCGTGTGCGTCGCCTGCAAACGCCAAGGCTTCAAAGGTTGCATTGAGAATTCTGCTCTTAAGGTCTTGGTTTTGGCTGCGCTCTTGTTGTTTTCCCTCTTGATAGGTTGTGTTGGCCTTCTCAAATTGCGTCAGCAGGCCTTTGTAGTTCCCCATTGATTGCTTCAATGCTTGTCGAATCTCGTCAGGCTTGAAGCCTTGATGTTTTAGCCTAAAGGCTTCTCGTTTTAATTTCGTGGCAAATCGCTCGATCATTCTTGAGCGGTCGAGTCGCGCATTGGAAGAGACTTTGTCCCAGTTTTTTTGCTCTGTCGTTTCAAACTGATCAATGGCTGCAGTGATTTCGATTTCTAATTCAGTCGGCTTGGGATCGCCGTTCAGGTGATAAGCTTCGGCGCCGGAAAGGTGTTGCGTCGGTACAGTGTAGGAAGAGTCGGTTGGCTGTGACATAAAAACTCCGTTGTTTTTCAGAGAGTGTGAATTTGCTGAGGACTGGATGTGTTAAACAGCTCCTGAATGGGAAGCGAAAGGAAGGGAGTCTAGTCTTTACACTTCCTTAATATCCAGTTTTTTTTGATCAGAATTTTTTTGCTGTGCACAGAACCTATTGCTTGTTGGAGTGGGAGCGTTACGCGATTGAAAGAGATGCAAAGACTTTAACAGTCTTCCAGTGGTCCTTAACAAAAATTCTTGGAAGCGAGAAAAAAACATGATGGGAACGATAAAATGATATGAATGATGAAGGAAGAAAAAAATATCGCTCATATCATTTCCTTGTTGTTTAGAGACTGTCCAAAAGCTCGACGAAATCCAAATTTGTGGACAGCCTCTTATACCGAAACAACCTGAAGAATCGGTTTTCGGCTGCGTCGGCTTTTCTTCAATCTGTCGATCTGATCCTCGGGCCGTGTCTATGAACACTGCCCCTTCGGATCAGATCGACAGATTAAAGAGCCTTCTTGCCGAATTCCCGATTCTTCAAGTTGTTTCGGTATAGTTTAAGAATCTGTAGTTGAATTGATTTTTTGCTGGTTTTTCGGTTCTTTTTCAGGAGATAATATCAAT
>CAZEYJ010000251.1:0-13012 GCA_964516795.1 uncultured bacterium | reverse complement strand
CGAGGCGAGGGTGCCAAGGGAGATCCCTCCGCAAACGGAAAGGAAGAGGGCTTCTACGCCAAGGACAAAGGAGACGGAGAACCCTTCTGAGATGATTTGATTGACAGTCCTTCCTTGATATTTGAAGGAGGGGCCTAGGTCCCACGTCACAAGTCCTTTCATATACTTGAGATATTGGACGTAGAGGGGCTGGTCGAGGCCGTAATGCTTATGCAGGGCTTTGAGGATCTCCTCGGGGATCGCTTTTTCTTGGACGAAAGGATCTCCGGGAATGGCATGCATGAGGAAAAAAGTGAACGTGGCAATGATAAAAAGAGAGGCCAGGAGGATGGCTGCTTTTTTTATCAGATAACTGATCATTTTGTCTCCACGTAAGCTGTCTTTAAGCTGATGTCGGACATATCGGAGATATAGACATTCTTGACATAAGGTTTGCGCATATAGGAACCTGTATAGAAGTAGATCGGCGCAATCGGCATCTCGTCGATCAGCAGCTTTTCCGCTTCCATCAGAAGCGCTGTCCTTTTTTGTTGATCGAATGTTTTTTCCGATTCTTCGAGCAGCTCAGTGAATCGGGGGTTGCTCCACTGGGAGTGGTTGTTGCTGCTGGAAAGATAGCGATAGAAGTCAAGGAATGTGGTCGGATCTTTGAAAGAGGCGATCCCTCCCATGCGTGCGACTTGGAACTTGTGGTGGGCAAGCTCATCTAAAAAGACTTTCCATTCTTTGTTTTCAAGGCGGACGAGGATCCCGAAGGTTCGGTGCCATTGTTCTTGGATGGCCTGGGCGATCTTATGGTGGGCATTGGAGGAGTTGTAGCTCAGTGTGATCGGGGGAAATTGCGAGATGTTGATGTTGAGCTCTTGCAGGCCTAAGTCAAATTCGCGGCGAGCTTCTTTCAGGTCGTGGTCTTGAAAATAGTGGCGCTGTTCTTTCCACATCGTCGGCGGGATCATTGCCATGGCAGGAATCTGACCGGATTGGGTGATGTTGTCGATAATGGCCTTGCGGTTAATGCTTAAGGTAAATGCTCTGCGGATATGGACGTTGTTAAAGGGGAATTCTTTGGTGTTGAAGATATAATAATAGACCCCGGATAAGGGATAGGTCGTGACTTCCCCTGTTTGTTTCAAAGTAGGCATGGCATCGATCGGGAGGGTCGATAAAGGGCTTCCGGCCCAGTCGAGCTCGGCGTTTTGGAACATCGTCAGTTCCGTGTTTTCATCTTCGACTTCGGTCAGCAAAATCTTTTCTAACCGGACTTTGTCTTTGTCCCAGTAGTGAGGGTTTTTTTGGACCTCGATGAAATTGTGGTGGCGCCATTGCTTCATTTGGAAGGGGCCGTTGCCGACAAATTTCTCCGTGCTGTCGTCTGCCCATTCGGGATAGTTGGAGACGATATGGTTGGGAACGGCAAAGAAAGTATGAGTGGCCGCTAAGTTCAGAAAGTAAGGAATGCTGTGGTCGAGTTCGACGAGGAGCGTGTGGTCGTCAATCGCCTTGACCCCAACCTCATCGATGGAGCATCTGCCGAGTTTTGCAGCTTGTCCATTTTTAAGGACAAAGAGGTCGCTTGCGAACTCAGAAGGAAAAGAGGGATCGAGGATGGTCTTCCATGTCGTTTCAAAGTCGTAGGCGGAGACAGGCTCTCCGTCAGACCAGTTGGCCTGGCGTAAGTAAAATGTGAATCGGGTGAAATCCTCAGAGTGCTCGAAACTCTCTGCGATCGCCGGGGCGGGAGAGCCGGTTTCATCGAAGCGGAGGAGCCCTTCAAAGCACATTTTGATGACGGAGATCGAGGTGGTGTCGGTGGCTTTTCGCGGATCTAGGGAAGGGGGTTCGCTATGGATGTTTAAACGGAGCTCTTGTTTTGAGGGCTTATAAGAGGAGGGGTCATTGATTTGACATGAACTTGTCACCATGAGCAGGGAGAGGGAAAAATAAACCGGCCATTGCATTCGATTACCTCAACTAAGTGGACAGCTTGATTATAGGAGTTTCCTTTAAAAAAAACACTCAAAATATTGAGAGCTTCAAGGCACATACAATTGAATCAATTTTTCGAAAAAGACGCCCGCTTGAAGCCTATCTCAAGTGGGCTCCTTTTTCGAAAAATAGATTCAATTGTATGTGCCCTGTGAAGAGCTTTTCCTGCATAGCAAGAAAAGCTCTTCTTTCAAAAAAATATTGCTGCTATTTGGGCGCTTTGGTAGTGTTCCTTTCGAAAAAAAATTGGAGTGCTATGCTGACTTACCGATATCGATTTTTCGTTTTGATCCTGATGACATTGTCTGTTGGAGCTTTTGCTTCCGACCTTCCTCGAAAAAAGGCGCTGATTTTTGGAATTACCGGCCAAGACGGCGCTTATCTGACAGAACTTTTGCTCAATAAAAATTATGAGGTCCACGGGGTCAAGAGGCGTTCTTCTTCCCCTAACACCTCCCGCGTCGATGCGTTTTATGATGAGCCTCAAGTGGTGCAAAAGAGTTTTTTCCTTCATTACGGGGATATGACCGATTCGAGCAATGTGATCGCTCTTGTGCAGAAGATCCAGCCGGATGAGATCTATAACCTTGCAGCCCAGAGCCATGTCAAGGTGTCGTTTGAGGTCCCTGAGTATACGGCAGAGGTCGTTGCCTTGGGGGCGTTGCGCATTTTGGAGGCGATCCATGTGCTGGGTATGGAAAAGACTGTGAAGTTTTATCAGGCTTCCTCCAGTGAGATGTTCGGACTTGTCCAAGAGACCCCTCAAACTGAAAAGACACCTTTCTATCCCCGTTCTCCTTACGGCGTCTCTAAGCTGTGCGCCTATTGGCTGACGGTCAACTACCGGGAAGCGTATGGGATTTTTGCTTTGAATGGGATTTTGTTCAATCATGAGTCTCCGCTGCGAGGAGAGACCTTTGTAACGCGCAAGATCACATTGGCGGCCTGCCGGCAGCAATATGGCCTTCACGATGTCCTCTATCTCGGGAACTTGGATGCCAAGCGGGATTGGGGTTATGCCAAGGATTACGTTGAGGCGATGTGGATGATGCTCCAGCAGGAGACCCCTGAAGACTATGTGATTGCTACGGGAGAGACCCATTCGGTGCGCGAGTTTGTCGAGCTAACCTATCGCCAGCTAGGAATTGAGATCGAGTGGCATGGAGAAGGGGTAGAGGAATATGGTATCGATCAAGAGACCAAGCAGGTGTTAGTCCGCGTCGATCCCCATTATTATCGTCCCACTGAGGTCGATCTGCTCCTTGGCGATGCGACCAAAGCCAAAAAGCTGCTAGGATGGCAGCCAAAGACCAGCTTGCAAGAGCTTGTTAAAATCATGGTTGAGGCTGATTTGGAGTTAGCTGCAAAAGAAGCGCTGCTTCAGAACTCTTGAAAAATGGATCCTTTTTCATTATGCACTTCGGCCCATTTGAGGGAGCTGAAATGGCCGAGTGCAACAGGGACGTTGGCGATCAGTTCCTCATCTAAGGAAAGATTGGTCACCGAGGTCAAATAGCGGCAAGATTCAGGCAGTTCTGTAAGCCGGTTCTTGCCTAGCTGAAGGATTTTGAGCGAAGTCAGGTTGCCGATTGTTGCCGGTAGGCTGGTCAGCTCGTTACCGGATAGATCGAATTGCGTCAGTGAGGAGAGCCGCTCGATTGACGGGGGAAGGGTTTGGAGTTGATTGTCAGACAGGTGGAAGATCTCAAGTCTATTGCCTAGGCTGCCGATTGTTTCAGGAATGGCCGTAAGGTAATTAAAAGAAAGGTCCAGTACTGTCAAAGAGGAAAGATCTCCAATAGACGGAGGAAGGCTGGAAAGCCAATTGTCTTGTAGTTCAAGTTTTGATAAGAACCGCAGCTTGCCGATCGCAAAAGGGAGCGCTCTAATTTCATTGTCAGAGAGCTTTAGTTCGGTAAGGCCGATCAAATCGCCGATTTCAGGAGGAAGCAGTTTTAGCTCAAGCGAGGAAAGGTCCAGGGTAGAAACTGAGCGGATAGCCTCAAGATGAGTTTGATCGGCAAGCCACTTTCGAACTTCCTTAGCTGAATTCGGTATGAACGCTTCTTCAAAATCGAGCTCTTCTTGGACCTTCGACCAGATGATTTCAAGAGACATGTCCAGTTGGCGTTGGTATTCCGCATAGGATTCAGGCCTTAACACCAGAGTTCCTTCTGGGATCGGAATCCCCAGATGTTTTAATTTTTCTGTTAGAAAGCTAAACTGCTCATCATAGTATTGCTCCACAGAATAAGGCAGGATTTCTTCAGGTGGTAGGCCCGGTTGTAATGCAGAGCTTGTGACCTGTTCCACGAAATTTTTAATGCCGACTTGTTGTTGAATGTTGAGCTCAGCTTGCCTAATGGAGGGCCGAAAGCTGGGAAGAGGAAAATAGCGGAGTTGGATCCAAAAGAGCTGCGGCACAGCGATGTTGGCAATGGACCTCCATTTTAAGGAGACTGAGCACAAAGAGTGCAGCGTCTGAATATCTCCCGGCGCGCGAGATCGGGTCGCAAACCTAAAGATCTCAAATAGGATTTCATTGGGAAGTTGATCGATGAGAGCGGTGTCCTCTGCCTTAGAGGAACGGATCTGAGCTGACAATCTAAGTGCAGAGTTTTCCCTAATTGAACTAGCCATGATATTTCTTAAGTAATCGTTGATTAATTAATATAAAAATGTTGTTTCTAGTTGATATTTTATGTTAAAAATATTAATTATTTATAAAGATTAATAAGAAAAAATAGGATTTATGGCTAGTAGGATGTATCGGAGAAGGTTCTTGCTAATATTATAAGATACTGGTTTTTAGATGTTTAAGAGTATAATTTTAAAAAAATTATACTCTAATATAAGAGTTTCCGACTTGTTTAAAGAACGTCAGAAGGCCAAGATTGCTAGTAGCGCAAGTCGCACAAGAATGTTCGGCCCCGCCACAAAGATCATAAATATGGCCAGCTCCAACGCAAATAAAAAATTTATCGGCGCTTGATGCTGTACGCAATAGATCGAGGAGGTGGTTGTCAAACCACTGTTTAGTTCTTTTTCCGGCTAAACAATACAAATCGTTCCATCGGTTTTTTAGCACAAAACAGTCGTGAATTTTTTTATGTTCTTCGATTATCTTGTGTTCATCACCTTCTTCCCAAGCACGCAAAGCCGCATAACTTGGAGATTTCATTGATTCAAGTTCAGCATCTATCTCATTATCTGTGTTGCTCATCGATCCGGATTTAGGTGTTTTTGTTGAGTCGGGTGAATCTTCCAAATAAACAACATTTTTACCATTGACGTGTTGTAAAATTGCATGTTCAATTAGCATCCTGCATCTCGCTGACTCTGGAATCGTAGGCAAGCAAGTTTGGTGTTCAAAGAAGATCTGATTTGATTTCCGTAATGCATTGATAACTTGTGGACTTAAACATTCCCAATCTGGCAACCAGGCATGAGGAGAACCCATTAGATAACCGATAGTGTCACTAGAAGCATTTTTTATTTTATAAAGAATGCCTTTAGGAGTGACGTATTGAATGTTCTGCGATGGGAAGTAAAATGCATTGTCATAAATAAAAGAAACGAGATCTTGTCCTTCTTGTGGTACCATTCTTCCGCTCATAACTATACCGAGGCTTTAATTGAGATGGGTTTCGAGTTCTCTCACCATCTCAGGGGGCAGGCTATAGTCTTGTAGGAAGTACCAGACCCCGCAAAAGGCGCCAGTGGCAGCAATGAGAACGCCGCCGATGACCGCAGCTGTAATGAGCCAGGGGAGGGTGAACATCCCAGCCACAAAAGCGGTGACAGCGCAGGCCAGGGCCCCTACTGTCACAGCGACGAACATTTTAGACCAGAAGCTTTTCGATTCGAGGTTTTCAATGTGCTTTGAGATGATAGGGCGGAGCCGCTGTTGGATTTGCTGGTCCATCTGCGGAAGGGTTTCGTCGCGGAATTGGATGGCCTGATTGAGTTTTTTGCTATTGTCAACCAGCATTTTTCCGACAAAAGCAGCGCCTGCAGCAAAGAGAATGGTCCCAATTCCTCCGGCAACAGCAGCAGCAGTGCCGCTTGAGTTGTGTTGGTCTTGCAGCTCACAGTTGCGCAATTCGCGGATTGTTTGCGGATTAGAGGCGACAATTTGAACATGGCGTCCGGAGCTTCCTCCGCAGCCTCCTCCATTGATAATGATGGGGGCAGGGATAAAATGAGGCTGAACGTAAGGCCTTGAGTTGAAATGGTAATGGGTGTTTGCCGCAGGAGATGTTTGCGCGTTAGAATGGCGAGGCCTATAGTCATGATAGACTTCGCTTAAAAAAACTCTTGTCTGGGCGATTGTTATTTGTGCCATAAAACCCTCTTTTTAATTAAAGAGGCGGGATTATATCAATTTTGCTTTATTCGTGAAATTGGTTTTTTTGAAATAAAAATAAATTATTGTCTCCTAAGGCAACTGAAAAGTTGTTGCAGCCAGGAAAAAAATAATGATAGGTACGATAAAAATTCTATCATTCCTATCATTAAATCATTTTTATCATTTTGTAGTTGTTAGCTCAGAAGGTTTTTCAGGTGTTAAGGGTCTGTCGTTGAATTCAGGTTTCGTCGAGTTTTGGATTATTTTGGTCGATTTTTGACTCTGTTTCAGGGGGTAATATGCTCTCATGTAGCTTTGAAGTTTTTCAGAGTGTTTATTGAGATCATCCAGAGGATAGAGAACGTTGTACGATTCCTTAGAGAAGGTTGTTTCTGAGACATTATTTTTTGCCCACTGACGCGTAGAAGTTTCGAAAATCATGAAGCTGTCCTTAGAACGGAGCATGACAGAAAACCGTTTTGCAAAATCATCACGTAAAAACTTGATTGTGGCCCCATCAATGACAATTCGATCAAACAATCCTCTTAAGGGTTCGATCGCATCTTGTTGATTACAATCTATCCACAGGTGGATCCGCCCTGTTAGGCCCTCTTCTCCAGAGTTCACTCTAAAGATATCGGCAGAAATCCATTCTTCTTTCTGGTCGGAGGGAGGGAGGGCCTCTCCAGCGGTCCGTCCTATAAATAGGCACGCTTTTTTTCCATCAGAGAGGATGTGGTTGATCTTTCCAACCATTTCTCCGAACTCGTAAGAATTATCCATGGATATAGCTGAAGGGTTAACCCGTTTTACGGAAGGGAAAAATTCATTTTCCCAACGGGCATTTAACTCTGCAATACCAGACTGATCTAAACCTAATGAAGCAGCCATAAAACAAGGTCCTTTTTTAAATTATTAATTTTAAAAATATAATTAATTGTACAATAATTAATTAAAAATGTCAATTATAAAAATATTTTTATAATAAGCTTAAAAATGGGCCTTAAAGGTTTAGGAGTTGTTCCGTATGCCGTTCCGATGGACTTTGACGATTTTGCCGTCTTCGAGATGATCGATCTGGTTGGCAAAGTGGGTGATCCGATCATCGTGGGTGACAACGATGAGGGTTGAATGGATTTTTTTGATGAGATCGTGCAGAAGGGTCATGATCTTTAATCCATTTTCAGCGTCGAGGTAGCTCGTGGGCTCGTCGCAGACGATGAGTTTGGGGTGATGGACCATGGCGCGCGCGATCGCTACGCGCTGTTGCTGGCCTCCCGACAGCTGAATAGGGTAGGAACCAATCTTGTCTTTGATGCCCAGCTCAGCAAGGAGTTCGCAGGCTTTGGCGATGGCCATATCTTTGGGCTCTTGGTTAAGCATCAGGGGAATGGCGACGTTTTCCTCAACTGTCAGCGTCGGGATGAGATTAAAGGCTTGGAAGACAAAGCCAATATGTTTTCCTCGAAAACGCGTTTTGGTGTCATTGGTGAGTTGATTGAGATCTGTCTCCTCGATGAAGCACTCTCCCGAATCTTGGGTCAAGATCCCCGCAATGATCGAGATCAGCGTCGTCTTTCCAGAGCCAGAGGGGCCCATTAGCAGGCGGATCTCTCCGGAACGGATTTCTAGATCGACGCCGCGCAGGGCCTGGACTTGGGCATCGCCTTCTCCAAACGACTTATGGATATTTTTGCAGACAACAAGAGGTTTTTCTTTGAGTTCCATAATTAGCTCTTAAAGACGATGGCAGGGTCAGTTTTTTTTACGCGTCGGATGCTGAAGTAGGCGGCCAAGAGGCAGATGTTGAGCATGGAAAGAAGGCTCGCGACATAAAGTGAAAAAGGCATGTTGAAGGAGAGTTCCGTTCCTTTGGCCAAATAACCGAAAATGGCAGCGGCGCCAATCCCAATGCCCCATCCGATGGTTCCGAGGAAGAGGGCTTGAAGGAGGATCATGCGCGTTAGCAGGCTATTTTCTGCGCCCATTGCTTTCAGTGTCCCGAAATAGCGGAGGTTGTCGAGGGTGAAGTTGTAAAAGGTTTGGCCGGCGATTGCAATCCCGATAATAAAGCCTAAGACGATCGCGACGCTGAAATTGATCAAGATCCCTGTATTTCTCATATAATATTTGATCGTCAGGAGGCTGATTCCTTGAGGGGTATAGGCTTTAAGCCCTGTTTGCGCGTAGATCCTGTTACACACTTCCTGGGGATTTTCTCCGGGGGCCGCATGGGCGATGATGAAGGAAAGGAGCCTTCGCTCCTTGGGGATGAACTCGGTAGCTCTTGCATAGGTGGTGTAAATGACGGGCTGTGATTGAAATGTGCGCGAGACGGAGCAAATGCCGACTACATTGGCGCGGTTGTCGTTGAGTTCAAGGACATCTCCGATCCGCATCGGGATTTGTTTTCCGGTGCTCTTCGAGGGAGGGGAGGCGAGCTTGGTGTTGGCGCCGTTGCGGTCGACGATGACAGCATCGGGAGCTCGAAGATCTTCAAGCTTTCCTTCGAGCATGATGGGAGGTCCGCCAATGAGGGTTGCGTTGTCGATGCCGATCAAGATGCAGGTTTGGAAGATCCCGTTGGTGATCCTGGCTTTGATGAGCCCTTTGAACATCGGCTCGGCCCATTCGACCCCCTCGATGCTTCTAACCCTGTAGAGATCGGTCTCTTTCATTGGTTTGATATCGTCGATGAATTGGACGGACGGGTCGGTGACCCAGATGTTGGGCTGCGATGTATCGGTAATAAAGCCGTAGGTCCGCTTCATGATTCCTAAGAGGATCGCCCCTTGCTGGGAGATGATGAAAGAAGCAAAGCTCAGGCCGATGATGATCCCTAAATATTTAGCGCGGTCGCCGACGAGCATTTTTATGGCAAAGAGGAGCATTCCCAATCACCTCCTAAAGCTTTGTAGACCGCGATGAGATAGCTTGTGAGCGCCTGTTCGTTTTGAGCTAGGGTCTGCTCAGAATCAACAAGGGTTTTTTGGGAAAAGAGCATCGATTGGTAGTCAACAAGCCCCGCTTCGTAGCGGTCGGAAGCAAGTTCAAAAGCTCTTCGGTTGGTTTCAGTTTGATCGATCAAAGCAGCGAGTTTTTCTTCCTGTTTGAAATAGGCTGTCAATGCGGCTTCGACCTCTTCTAAGGCTGTCAGCACGGCTTTTTCATAAACGAGAAGGGTTTGTCTTTGGATCGATTTCTGCGCTCTGACAACAGCCCTGCGCCTTCCGAAGTCGATGATCGGCCATGAAAAGCCGGGGCCGACACTCCACGTCAAGCTGCCCGGTTTGAACAGGGTGTGGAGCTTGCTGCTGCCATATCCATAGTTGGAGCCTGAGGGGTTGGCAGCGTACATGTTGGTCGCAGCGAGATAAATTCGGGGAAAGAGGTCGGCGACGGCGACGCCGATCTGTTCTGTTGCCGCTGCGATCTGTCTTTCGGCGCTGCGGATATCAGGCCTTCGACGCAGCAGGTCGGAGGGAAGTCCGGCAGGGATTGTCCCTATCGCAATGGGAACGGGACGCTCGGTTTCAAACCAGCCGATGATCTCTTCCGGTTGTTTGCCGATGAGCACAGCAAGGCGGTAGATCCCTTGTTTAAGCAAGGAGATGAGATCGTCGAGCGCTCCTTGATCGGTATCGAGAATTGAGCGCGCTTCTAAGACGGCGCTTTCGCTGGATAGCCCCGCTTCAAAACGGGATTCTTCAAGTAAGAGGGTTTCTGCGTCGATCCAGACTTTTTCTTCTGCCAGCCGGACCAAGTTCTGGTAAGAGCAGATAGAGACATAATTATTGGCAACTTCGCTGATGACGGTGATCAGGATGTCGCGCGCATTCTCCTCTGTTGCTTCCCAGGTATAGAAGGCTGCCCGCTTTGCATGGCGGAACTTTCCAAAGAAGTCCATTTCCCAGATCGCATCAAAGCCGACTTGGAAGAAATTTTGAATGGGGGAGACGGAAGCTGCTCCTGTGGCCGAAGCAGAGGAAGCAGCGGAGGAAAGGGCGCTGAAGATGTTCAGGCTTTGCCGGGTCCTTACTGCCGCTGCATCGAGGCTGATCTGGGGAAAGAGCTTGGAGGCTTCTACTTGGAACTCAGCTCTGGCTTGCCAGACCTGTTCAACAGCAATGCGCAGGTCGAAGTTGGAAGAGCAGGTCTCTGCGATCAGCTCTTCTAAAAAGGGATCGTTGAGCTGTCTCCACCAGTCCATGAGATCTTGATTGTCGGAAGCGATGCTCGTCTGATCGTTTGCCTCGGCAAATTGTTCAGGCATTGCCGTTTCGGGTTTGTGGTATTTTGGCCCTACCATGCAACCGGATAAAATGAGGAAAGGGATCCATTTTTTCATGGCGTCACTTCGATGAAAACATCCAAAATCTGTCCTGCATAAACGGGAAGGTCGCCTTTTTCAAACTGGTAGAGGACTTCCAAAACGCGCGTATCGATCCGCTCTGAGACATCTCCCGTAAAATTGTTCTTGGGGATCATGTAGGGCTCGATCCGGACAAAGTTTACAGGGAAATTGATTGCGCTGTTGCCTCTGACAAAGACTGTTGCCCGTGCCCCTTTTTGGTAGCGCCAGGCATTTTCCTCGTCGATATCAATCCGGATCTGCAACGGTTTGACAGTCCCGAGCAGGATAAGGGTCGCTTGCTGTGAGACAAACGGGACGACAGGAGCGATCTCTCCGACGTGCACATTGACTTGAAGGATTTCCGCGTCGACCGGGGAGCGGATGATCGATCGTTGGATATTGGTCTCAACCTCTAGCAGTTGCCCTTCGGCCACTCTGACTTCTTCTTCAGCTTCCAGAAGGGCGTACCAGGCTTTTTCATAATCCATTTCGCTGACCGCCCGTTTATCGACGAGCCTCTCATAAAAAGAGAATTGCTCTTTTTGGTCCTCAAGGGTGACGATTGCAGCATCGAGCCTTGCTCTTGCAGAGACACGCTGTGCCTCAAACAAACGTAGGTCGAGCTCAAAGAGAAGATCCCCTTTTTTGACAAAGTCTCCCTCTGTGACGTAGATCGTTGTGACAATCTCGCTAAAAGGGGAGCCGACAGAGATGTTTTCAGAGGAAGCCTCGATGATCCCTTCAGCGGCGATTGATTTTTGATAGGGGGATTTGGGAGGCTGGAACAAAATGGGAGGGACGGGAAGGGTTCGTTGCGTCCAAAAGACGACCACTAGAGCGATGCACGCTCCTAAAACGGCGATGCCTGGAAGTAAGAATTTTCGCATCATATAGACTAATTACAAGGCTTTCTTTTTTCCTCATAATTAATCAAATCGATTATTGTATACTGAAATAAAATAAATTTTTTATTGATGAGTAGCGATTCTAGCCTAGACTTTAAATCGTCCACGACAAGAGAGCGTTCTGGTAGATCAGATCTTTGTATAGCAGTCTGAAGACAAGAAAAAATTTACCCGCATTTTTTTTGCATGAGATTATTCAACTGGTTTTTTCACCTAAAGGTCACGTAAAGCTACTAACCCGACCGTCCCTTAGCCCCTTTAGACGCAATAGCGAGATGGACAAGATGCAAGATTCGTGAGGAAGCCAAGGTCTCGGACCTTGGCAGTGTGATAATTTCAAGGATTATCCGCTGGATCATTCATGCAACAACGCTTAGTTAAAAAGTATTAGTTAATGATGGTAAAATGTTTTTTAATTTTCTTAAAGTCGATGGTTATTAAAAAAATAGTTAATAAAAATAAATTTATATTGAATTTAATTTAGTGTTACTAGATAATAATGCGGAAAAAGAGTTTATCATGAGCAGTCGCATAACTCCGAATAATTACCTTAATTCAGGCAATCCTTCTACTTCTTGTTCTGAACCGTCCAATAAAGGACGGTCGAATCCGCCTTCTAATAGGTCTTCTATTTCTCCTGCAAGCAAAGATTATTCATTACCCCCGCCTGCTTATTTTCATTCTCATTATCCTTATCATTTTTTTCCTCCCGCAAGCAACAGTTCAAATCATTATCCAACACCTCCTTCTGGTTATTATAATCCCCATTATCCTAGTTTTTTTTATTCTCCTGCAAACTCCGCTTTAAATTGTTATCCACCATCCTCTCCCCCTATTGATTCTCCTTCCTCTGGTCCTGCTTATTCTGCTTTTCCTTCCTCTGGCCCTGCTTATTCTCCTTCTCCTTCCTTAGGCCCTGCTTATTCTCCTTCTCCTTCCTCAGGTCCTGCTTATTCTGCTTCTCCTTCCTTAGGCCCTGCTTATTCTCCTTCTCCTTCCTCAGGTCCTTCTTATTCTCCTTCCCCTTCCTCTGGTCCTGCTTATTCTGCTTTTCCTTCCTCAGGTCCTTCTTATTCTGCTTCTCCTTCCTCAGGCCCTTCTCCTTCTTCTGGATCGAATCCTCGTTACGGTAGGGGTGGAAGTGGAAATCCAGAGAAAAAACCACCACGTAAAGGACCAGATAATCCGCCCAAATCGATTTCCAGTCAAACTCAGATCAGCAGTGGCAGTACTCATGATCATCCCCGTGGATCAAGTTCTTTTTCACCCGATTCTTCAGTACCGTCCGGAAAATGTGAAGATACAGCGCCTGCATTGATTCCCAATAAAAATCCAGTCAGTAGCCCTATTCTTCCTGTAAATCAATTGGAGCCCCTCCCATCCCTGATTGAAACTAGTAGTAATGCAGCTCAATTGGTT
>CAZEYJ010000250.1:0-11164 GCA_964516795.1 uncultured bacterium | reverse complement strand
ACTGTTCTTGGGATTTTAGCAAAAATCTCTCGAACAACATTCAAAAGTCCTGCTGCCGATAGAATACTTTTCTCTCGATGATGGGGGCCGCGCTTCATAACCTGCTCTTTACGAAAATTTTTTCAAAAAGAGCAGTATACTTGTCTATACGAAAAATTTTAAGCGGGAATTACTGTTTTGAGAGCATTTTTCTTGCGCTCGCAAGCAAAGTTTAATTTTTGTTTTACATTGACTTTTGCCTTTGTTTTCTGTAAAATTCCCCTCTCTCAAGGATTCCATACATGAAGACTCAAATATTTAGAGAAGATCAAATTGAAGAGGCGGCCCGCTTGCTTAGGAAGGGGGAGATCGTCGCGTTTCCGACTGAAACGGTCTATGGATTGGGCGCTTGCATTTTTCAGCCGGATGCCATTTCCCAAATCTTCAAAGTCAAGGGAAGGCCTCAGGACAATCCCTTGATCGCCCATGTCAGTGATCTAGACCAGGTGGAGCATGTCGCATGCGAGATCCCTTCGGTCTTTTATGATTTGGCGGACCGTTTTTTTCCCGGCCCGTTGACCGTCGTCTTGAAAAAAAGAGACTGTGTGCCGGCGATCGTCTCGGCGGGTTTATCTTCGATCGCTTTAAGGATGCCGAGCCATCCAATTGCGCATAAGCTGATCTGCGCTGCGGGAGAGCCGCTTGTCGCCCCTTCCGCCAATCTTTCCGGAATGCCGAGCTCGACCCGGTATGAACATGTGATCGAGGATTTTAAAGGTAAAATCGCCGGAGTGATCGATGGAGGGCCGGCACACTATGGCATTGAGTCGACTGTGATCAGCCTGATCGATGATGTTCCTGTTTTGCTTCGGCCAGGGGCAGTCTCATTGAGCCAACTCGAAGATGCGATCGGAAAGACGATATTAACCCCTTCTTCTCTCGACCTTTCTACAGTCCTGTCTCCGGGGATGAAGTATCGGCATTATGCGCCGCGCACCCCCGTTATCCTTTTTAAGGAGCTCGAACCGCTGAAAAAGGCCCTTGAAGCTAATCGGTCCTCGGCTCGCATGGTGCTGAGCCGCGAGCAACTGCCGATCGCTTTTTCCGATTCTTCCCACTGGTTCTCTTTAAATGCTCCCGATTTCTACGCTCTTTTAAGGCAAGCCGATGCCATGGGCTATGATCAGATCCTCATTTATTGCGATGAGACAACCCTGTTCGATTTGGCCCTCATGAATAGGATCCTCAAGGCAGCAAGCTGCATTTAGACGAGGTATATATGGCTTCTCTTCTTAATGTCACGGCGCGCCCGGTTGTTTATCCACCTGAAACCTACGGAGGTGATGACCGAGATGCGGTGCGCCAAGGTTTTTTTGGCAAGTTGGTCGCATGGGAACGGGATCCTTCGGGCAGTTGCTGCCCGGCAGCAGTTAAAGCCTGGACCCTCTTTTTGATTGAGAAAGCGTTCGTTGTTCTCGACTGGACAGGCATAGGCCATTTACTCGTTGAAGGCGGGCTCAAAGGTTCTCTGCAAAAGTATCGGTTCGCACAAGGCGCAGAAGCGCTTAATCGGCTTTTTCGAGAAAATGTGATCGAGGCCTTAGGAGGCAGAGAGGCTTGCGGGGCCATTCCGGTCGTTTCCTTAGGGCCGGGGGATTTAAAGCGCCATTTAAAAATTAGGGACCACTATTTTCCACGAGGGGAGTGGCGCATCCAAGGAGAGGATCCGGCGGGCAGGAAGTTTTTAGCCTTCCGTCTCAAAGAAAGGGCGTCGGACGTCGTCTATATTGCCACCATTCATCAGGCTTCGCGTGAGACGGCGCTTGGCTTTACAGGCCACGGCGCTGTATGGGAAATGAACTTCTCTTATGAAAACTCTGAGCTCCGCACAAGAACTTTAAACGAGGTCTTGATGATGGTCTGCTCGCTTCGGGATCACGGGACACTGGCCCACTTTAGAGCAAACGAAGAGCAGCAGCGCTCGGGAAGGTGGGTCTTCGATCCTAGTCGACGTGAGCGAGCTTTAGTCCGATAATCCCGATGATGATCAGGAAAATCGAGATGAGGCGCACAATGTGATAGGAGTCGCCAAAGAAGATGATCCCGCAAGCAACCGTCCCCGCAGCTCCAATTCCAGCCCATACTGCATAAGCCGTTCCTACGGGGATGGTCTTCATTGCTTGGGAAACGGAAAAAAAGCTCAGAACGATAAAGATCACCGTGATGATACTCGGCATGAGCTTGGTAAATCCCTGGCTGAACTTTAATGCGATCGTGAAGCAAATTTCAAAGAATCCGGCTAATAATAAAAAAATCCAGGCAGTCGACATAGGCAAGCATCCGTTAATCTGTAATTGCCTGAACTATAGCAGGTTTTGAATTTAAAACAAAATCTGAAAAGATATGCCGAAACAACCTGAAGAATCGGTTTGCTTATGGTTACGATTGAAGTGGAAGGGGTATAGCCAATTCCATCGCATCAATAAAACGGAGAATGTTGCTACTCGCATAAAGTTCGCCCCAAGAGGCACCTCTTTCTTGCTTTCCAGCTAGGATCGCCACTTGAGAGTATGCCTGCTTGCGGAGTTCTTTAGAGAGGGAGTGCCATGTGTCGTGTAAAGTTGTGATCACAGCTTCAGCAAAGCTTGCCCGGTCGTCAAAGAGGTCTGATGAGGAACCTGATGAAGAAGAAATAGTTGTCCATGCATGGCGGATGCGCCATTGCATGTCATTAGATAGCGTCTTAAATGTACTTCTAAGGAGATCAGTCTCTTTGCCGAGAAGGATCTGTTGGCACAAGGAAGCTAGTGGCGTGAGGCATGTGTAGTTTGAGCAAGCGAGGTATTTGTCAGCTGTGCCTTGAAAATTTGATTGTTGATGACAAAAGTTTCCATCCAAAAGATAGATCAATAGGTTATTTTTAAGGTTGGGCGCAGTTTTTTTAACAAGGCCCATGACTTCGGGTGGAAGGGTTATGAGCTGGTTTTCAGAAAGGTCAAACGAATATAACTGAGAGAGGTTGCCGATTTGTGGGGGAAGGGATGTGAGCCGGTTTCTAGAAGGGTCAAACTGGTGTAACATAGAGAGGTTGCCGATTTCGGGTGGAAGGGTTGTGAGCCAGTTCCCAGAAAGCTTAAAGCAATATAACTGAGAGAGGTTGCCGATTTCTGGAGGAAGGGATGTGAGCCGGTTTTCTTCAAGATAGAGTTCTGTTAGCTGAGAGAGGTTGCCGATTTGTGGGGGAAGGGATGTGAGCCGGTTTTGTTCAAGGTGAAGCATTTTTAACTGAGAGAGTTTTCCGATTTCAGAGGGAATGGTGGCAAGTTGATTTTTATAAAGGTGAAGCCATGTTAGCTTGGAGCAGTGACCGATTTCAGACGGAAGAGTAGTGAGCCGGTTTCTAGAAAGGCCAAGATGGGTTAGCTGAGATAGTTTGCCGATGTCAGAGGGGATGATAGTGAGCAGGTTTCCATAAAGGGAAAGCATATTTAATTGAGAGAGTTTGCCGATTTCAGGAGGAAGAACCGTCAAATTCATTTCCGATAGATCTAATTTGGTAATGAGACCGATTTTTTCTTGGTTGAGGGGATTGTTTAGCCACTTGCGAACAGCTTCTGCGTTATCAGGAACACGCTCTTCTTCGAAGTCGATGTTTTTTTGAATGCTCTTCCAGATGGTTTCGAGGGCTTTATCGAGGCGCTGTTGCATCTCGTTATAAGGCGAAGGATCAAATCCTATGACGGCGTGCGCGGGGGGAATCGGAGCTCCTTGTTTTCTTAAACTTTGAGTGAGGAGAGCGAATCGGTCACATGCTGAAGGGCCCATGTGGTCAATTTTAGTGAGCAAGCAGGCTTGCTCTGATCCCATCAATTTAGCGAAGTTGGGATCCATGGCAGAAGCGATCACCTCCGAGACAAACCCATCGACAAGGACAATCTGATCGACCAAACCTCGAAGAATGGGATGTTGAATGTGTTTTTGCAAGCTGCGCCAGCAGTTTCTGAGATGGTAGGTATCGATGACATTGTACCAGTGTCCATTGACTTCTCGAAGCTTACAGAGGGTTTTCTTCTCCCGGCAGTTGCTTGTTGCGTAGCGAAAAATCAAGTCCAATACCTCATCGGAGAGCTGATCAATGGGGGCTTGATCGCATTCTGCTGAGGCTTCTTCTTTTCCTTTATCGGAAAATGGTAAAATGCCTGCTGAGGCCCTTAAAATAACACTGTGACTCATAGTAAAGTTCTTAAATAGAATGATTTTATTGTTGAGTAGCTAATTCCATTGCATCGATCAGGCGGATGATGTTCTCTTCCGCAAAGAGCATGCCTAGACCGATATCTTTGTTCATTCTTGCAAGGACCGCAACTTGGACGTAGATCTGATTGCGCTGTGCTTGAGGGAAAGATGCCCATTTGCCTTGCAGGGCTATGATCACAGCATGAGCGAAGCTTGCCCTGTCGGCAAAGAGGTCCGCTTCAGCTTCAGATGGGGCGCTCGATGAAGAGGGAATAGCTGCCCACGCTTTACGGATGCGCTGTTGCATCTCATCAGAGAGCGTTTCAAATGTGCTTCGCAGGAGATCACCTTCTTTGCCGAGGTGGATCTGTTGGCAAAGGGAAGCCAGGGGAGTGTGGCAATTGTAGTCTGAACAAGCTGAGAATTTGGCAGTGATCAGCTCAAAATCGGTATATTTATGCTCGTTAAATAGTTGAAACTCTTTTTTCAGAGTAAATAGGAATGGGTTGTGGCGAAGGATCATTTGCCCTAGCTGGGAAAGGTTGGCAAATTCGGGAGGAAAGGTTGTGAGCCGGTTTTCAAAAAGGCCAAGCATTTTTAACTGAGTGAGCTTGCCGATTTCAGGAGGGAGGTTTGTGAGGCGGTTTCCAAAAAGAAAAAGCAGGGTCACCTTAGAGAGTTTGCCGATTTCAGGGGGAAGGGTTGTGAGCATGTTTTCAGAAAATGAGAGCGATTCTAACTGAGAGAAGTTGCCGATCATTGAGGGAAAGGTTGTGAACTGGTTTTTAGAAAGGGAAAGACTTGTTAGCCGAGAGAGATTGCCGATCTCAAGGGGGAGTGTTGAGAGTTGGTTTGCACCAAGGTCAAGCGTTGTCAGCCGAGAGAGTTTGCCGATTTCAGAGGGAAGGGTCGTAAGCCGGTTTTTAGAAAGGTTAAGCATTGTGAGCCAAGAGAGTGTGCTGATTTCAGCGGGAAAGGTTGTGAACTGGTTTTCAGAAAGGTTAAGCTCCCGCAGCCGAAAGAATGAGTTAATTTCAAAGGGAAGAGTCGTGAGCCGGTTTTTAGAAAGGTTCAGCTCCCGTAGCTGGGAGAATGCGCTCATTTCATGGGGAAAGATCGTCAAATTTATTCCCGATAGATTGAGTTCGGTAAGCCAATGGATTGTTTTTGCGTTGATGGGACCGCTTAGCCAGTCGCGGATAGCCTTTGCATGGGGTAGAACGGGAACTCTTGCAAAGCTCATCCTTTTTTGAAAACTGCTCCAGCAGCTTTCCAGAGCAGTGTCTAGTTTTTGTTGCATCTCCTCATAAGGCGAAGGGTCGAACCCGATGACGGCGTAGGTACTGGGGATAGGAGCGCCTTTAGCTCTTAGGTGTTGGGTTAGAAGCGAAAACCGGTCATACGAAGAAGGGCCGATGAATTCGACCCGATTAAATAAAGGCTCGAGTTCTGATGCATCCAATTCAGGGTGAGCGGATCCAATTGCCGCGATGAGGACTTGAGAGATAAAGCGGTCGACACTGACAATCTGAGTGATAAAATTGCGAAGGACAGGATGTTGAATTTGCTCTTGCAGCTGGCTCCAGCAGCTTCTGAGGTAATAGGTATCTACTACACTGGACCAGCCTCTGCTGACTTCTCGAAGCTTGCAGAGGGCGTTCTTATCCCGGTAGTTGCTTGTTGCATAGCGAAAAATCAAGTCCAATACATCATCGGAGAGCTGATCAATGGGAGCTTGGGCTTCTTCTTTTCCCTTGCCGGAGGAAGCTGAAAGGTCTACTGAGGCCGCGGACCTTAAACTAATGCTGTTGCTCATATTAAATTCCTTAAAATGAATGTTCTTTTATTCTTTGTTTATTAATTCCATCGCATCAATGAGGCGGATCATATTCTCTTCTGCATGGGTTTTCCCCCAAGAAGTATTTTTTTCTGGCTGTCCGGCCAGGAGCGCAACTTGGTGGTAGGTCTGATAACGTTGCTCTTTAGAGAGGGATTGCCACTTGCCTTGTAAGGCTGTGATCACAGCTTGAACCAAGCTTCCACGGTCGGAAAAAATGGTTGCTTCAGCTTGAGATGAGGAGGAAATAGCTGTCCATGCTTCGCGGATGCGCTGGCGCATCTCATCAGAGAGTAGCTCAAATGCGCTTTTTAGAAGATGATCCTCTTTGCCGAGATGGATCAGTAGGCAAAGGGAAGCCAGCGGTGTGCGGCATGTGTAGTTTGAGCAAGCTGAGAATTTGTCGGCCATTTTCTGAAAATTGAAATTGTGATGATCTCCAACCTGTTGAAAATCTTTCTTCAAAGTGAAGAGGAGCAGGTTATCATCAAGCTGAAGATCTCTTAGCTGGGAGAGGTTGCCGATTTCAGGAGGAAGATGTGTTAGCCGATTGCTAGAGCAATAGAACTCCATTAGATCGGAGAGACAGCCGATCTCCTTGGGAATACTTGTCAGATTGTTGTGCTGAAGGCAAAGCAGTGTTAGCCAAGAGAGCCTGCCGATCTCCTTGGGAATGCTTGTGAGATTGTTGGACTGAAGGTAAAGCTGTGTCAGCGAAGAGAGCCTGCCGATCTCCTTGGGAAGTCTTCTCAGTTGGTTTTGAGAAAGATTGAGTTTGATTAATTGCGAGAGCCTGCCGATTGTTACAGGGAGGCTTGTCAGGTGGTTGTAAGAAAGATTAAGCCATTTCAGTTGAGAGAGCCTGCCGATTTGAGTAGGAAGGACTGTCAAATTCATGCGAGACAGATCTAATTGGGCAATGCGCGCGATTGTGCGTGCGTTGGCAGGAGCATTCAGCCATGTGCGGATGCTCTTTAGGTCGGTTGGAGGGGGAGATCCATTAAAGTCGATCTGTTGTTCTATGCACGTCCAGATGGCTTCAAGGGAACTATCAAGCCCTCGGTGCATCTCTTCGTAGGAAGAGGCTTTAAATCCGATCACGTCGGAGGAGTCTGGGATAGGAGCGCCTTTTTCCCTTAAATCCTGGGTCAGAGCGGCGAATCGAGAAAAATAGGTAGAGTCTAAAACCAAAGCCGGTCTATCCATGGCCATGGGAACAGGTCCATCGCATTCCGATTCGCCGGTGAGCATGGGATTGGCATCAGCACCGTCGATCGAAGCGATGCTGTCTGCCAAAGCGGGATAGAGGACCTCTTTGGTCAGTCTTGCCCAGCAGATCTTGAAAAGGCGAGAATCCAATAGATTGTGCCATGTTGTGCAGACAGCACGGATCGCACAGCAGGTTTTTCCGTCTTGGCCATTCTGTGTTGCCCTGGCAAAGATCAGGTCCAGCGCATCGGCATGAAGCAACCGCTCGATCGGAGCTTGATAAGGTTCCTCTCTTTTTCTCTTTCGAGTTGTACAAGAAGGTAAGCTAGAAGAGGATCCTAGAGATGAAGAGCAGCTAATAGAATGCGTCATATGAAGTTTTCTTGTTGTTGGGTTGTTAGTTCCATCGCATCGATGAGACGGGTGATATTCTCTTGCGCATGAGCCTTGCCCCAAGAGGACTTTGCTTTTGGTTGTCCAGCTAGGACCGCAACTTGGAGGTAGGCCTGATGGCGCTGTTCCCCGGAGAGATATAGCCATTTGCTCTGTAGAGCTGTAATCACAGCTTGAGCAAAGCTTGGCCGGTCGGTAAAAAGGCCTGCCTCTGCTTCAGAAGATGACTTCAATAAGGAGGGAACGCCTGGCCATGCTTGGCGGATGTGCTGTTGCATCCCATTGGGGAGCATCTCAAATGTGTCTCTAAGGAGGTCGTCTTCTTTGCCGAGATGGATCTGTTGGCAAAGGGAAGCTAGCGGCGTTTGGCAAGAGTAGCTTGAGCACGCTGAGAATTTGTCAGTTACCTGCTGCAAGTTCAAATTTCCTCTGCGTTCAAATCGACGAAAATCTTCATCCAAAATGAATATGAGAGGGTTTTCATCAAGGTTAAACTCTGTGAAGTGTGAAAGATTGCCGATTTCAGAGGGAAGGGTTGTAAGCCGGTTGTAAAAGAGACGAAGCTCTGTTAGCTGAGAGAGATTGCCGATTTCAGGGGGAATAGTTGCGAGCCAGTTGTAAGAAAGGTCAAGGGTTGTGAGTTGAGTAAGATTGCCGATTTCGGAGGGGAGGGTTATCAGCTGGTTTTGATTAAGGCAAAGCTTTGTTAGCCGAGAGAGATTGCCGATTTCAGGGGGAAGGGTGGTGAGCTCGTTAGAGCCAGGAAGAAACTCTGTTAGCTGGGAGAGATTGCCGATTTCGGGGGGAAGGGTTGTGATCCGGTTTCGAAGAATAATCAACCTTGTTAGCCGAGAGAGATTGCCGATTTCAGGAGGAAGAGTTGTAAGCTGGTTTGCATAAAGATCAAGCTCAGTCAGGTGGGAGAGGTTGCCGATTTCAGGAGAAAGGGCAGTCAGTTGGTTCCCACGAAGGTTAAGCACTCTTAGCTGAGAAAGTTTGCCGATTTCGGGGGGGAAGGTTCTGAACTGGTTTTGATTAAGGTTAAGGATTCTTAGCTGAGAGAGTTTTCCGACTTGAGGAGAAAGGGTAGTCAATCGATCGTTGCGAGAAAGGTCAAGGCATGTGAGCTGAGAGAGTTTGCTGATTTCGGGAGGAAGGACTCCCAAATAGAGTTTCGATAGATCTAATCCGGTCATAGAAGCGATTTTTTCTGCGTTGATGGGATTGTTCAGCCACGCGCGGATAGCCTCTGCATGAGTAGGGATAGGCGCTCCTTTAAAATTGATCTGTTGCCGAATGCGGGATGACCAGATGGTTTCGAGGACTTCCTTCGAATCCATATCGAAACGCTGTTGCATCTTTTCATAAGGCAAAGTCTCAAATCCCAACACGGCATGCGTAGAAGGAATCGGAGTCCCTTGTTCTCTTAAGCATTGAGTGAGAAGAATGAATCGGTCAAATGCAGAAGGGCCCATGTAGTCGATCCGAGTGGATAAAGACGTTTGTTCTGCTGGATCTAATTCAGGACGATGGGAGCTAATCGCCGAAGTGATGGCTTTCGAGACAAAATGATCGACAAAGACAATCTGATCGACAAAACTTCGAAGGACCGGATGTTGAATGTGTGATTGCAGACCGTTCCAGCTGCTTCTGAGATGATAAATATCTACTATAGTGTACCAGCTTTTTCCGACTTCTCGAAGCGTGCAGAGAGCTTTTTTGTCTCTGTAGTTCATTGTTGCGTAGCGAAAAATCAAGTCTAATACATCACCGGAGAGAGCATCGATCGGAGTTTGTCCTTGCCCTCCGTCTTTCCCGCTGGCAGAGACCTCTTCTTCTTTTCCCTTGTCAGTAGATGGTAAAACACCTGCTGAGGCCCTTAAAGCCATACTGCAACTCATATTAAAACCCTCAAAATCGATGTTTTTTATTTTTGCGTAACTAATTCCATCGCTTCAATGAAACGGATTATGTTCTCTTTCGCATGAACCATGCCCCAAAAATGATCCTCTTCCGGCTGTCCTGCCAGGATCGCAACTTGGAGATAGACTTGATCGCGCTGCTCTTCAGAGAGGGATTCCCATTTGCCTTTCAGGGCTGTGATCACAGCTTGAACAAAACTTGCATAGTCGGCAAAGAGGTCTGCCCCTGCTTCAGAAGAGGAACTGGATGAGCCGGGAACAAACGCCCATGCATGACGGATGCGCTCTTGCATTTCAATGGAGAGCTCCTCAAACGCGCTTCTAAGGTGATGATCATTCAGGCCCATATGGATCTTTTGACAAAGGGAAGCCAGCGGCGTGTGGCACATGAAGCTTGAACATCCAAAGTATTTGGTCATGAGGCTTTGATGATTTGCATCTTGAGTCATCCCATATTGATCAAATCCCCCATCCAAAGTGAATAGGAATAGGTTGGCATCAAGGTAGAGACGCTCTAGATGAATGAGTCGGCTTATTTCAGAGGGAAGAGTCGTGAGCCGGTTTTCAGAAAGGGGTAGCCATGTTAGCTGGGAGAGCTGACCGATTTCGGCAGGAAGGGTTGTGAGCCGGTTTTTAGAAAGGAAAAGCTCTCCTAGCTGAGAGAGGTTGCCGATTTCGGGAGGAAGGGTTGTGAGCCGGTTTTCAGAAAGGACAAGCTTTCCTAGTTGAGAGAGGTTGCCTATTTCAGGGGGAAGGATTGTGAGCTGGTTTTGATTAAGGTTCAGATGGGCAAGCTGAGAGAGGTTGCAGATTTCAAGGGGAAAGATTGCGAATTGGTTTTCAGCAAGGTTCAGATAGGCAAGCTGAGATAGGTTGCCGATTTGGGGGGGAAGGGTCGTGAGCCGGTTCCCGGAAAGGCTAAGCCAGGTAAGCTGAGAAAATTTGCCGATTTCAGGCGGAAGGATTGTCAAATTCATGTGCGATAGCTCTAATGAAGTCATGCGAGCGATTTTTTCTGCATTGATGGGGTTGTTTAACCACTCCCGAATGGCCTCTGCGTTAGCAGGAACAGGCGCTCCTTCAAAGTCGATCTCTTGCTGAATGGACGTCCAGATGGTTTCGAGGGCTGTATCGAGACGCCGCTGCATGTTCTCATAAGCAGAAAGCTTAAATCCAATAACAGCGTGCTCATGAGGAATCGGCGCTCCTTTTTCCCTTAAGGTTTGGGTGAGAAGGGAGAACCGGCTAAACCAAGTAGGGCCTATGTCTTTGATTCTGCGGGATAAAGACTCTTGTTCTGATTCATCCAATTCAGGGTGATGGGAGGCAATTGCAGAGGTGATGACCTCGGAAACAAAACGATCGACAAAGAGAATCTGATCGACCAATCTTTGAAGAGAAGGGTTTTTGATCTCATTGTGCAGTTTTCCCCAGTTACTTTTGAGGTTGCAGGCATCCAACACGCTAGACCATTTCCAGTTAACGGCCCGGATTGCACCGAAGGCATTTCTGTCTTGGTTATCTCTTGTTGTATAGGTAAAGATGAGGCTCAATAGGTCATCGGGAAGCATATCGATCGGGGTCTGGG